>CAXYUU010000035.1:0-14899 GCA_964292015.1 uncultured Acetobacteroides sp. | reverse complement strand
CACAATACGTAGCGCATCGATATCTAGTCCCGAGTCGGTCTCGTCGAGTATCGACAGCTTTGGATCGAGCATCGCCATTTGGAAGATCTCGTTACGCTTCTTCTCTCCACCCGAGAAACCTTCGTTCACCGAGCGGTTGGTTAGCTTCGAGTCAATCTCTACGATCTGGCTCTTCTCGCGCATCATCCTCAAAAAGTCGGATGCCGACATGGGAGCCTCGCCCCTATACTCGCGGTGCGCGTTAACCGCTGCACGCATAAAGTTGGTCATCGATACGCCTGGGATCTCTACCGGATACTGAAATCCAAGGAAGATACCCTCGCGCGAACGATTCTCGGCCGATAGCTCCAGAAGGTTTTTACCTTCGAACAGCACCTCGCCCTCGGTAACTTCGAACATCTCCTTACCTGCCAATACGGAGGCAAGCGTACTTTTTCCCGAACCGTTAGGTCCCATTATTGCGTGTACCTCGCCAGGTTTTACTTCGAGGTTAATTCCCTTGAGGATTTCCTTGCCGTTTATGTTGGCGTGAAGATTTTTTATTTGAAGCATCTGCTTTTAATTATAAAGTTATTCATTGGAAGTTAAAGAAGTTAGAGAAGTTAATGAAGTTAATGAATATCGGATGATATAGCCTTACAATAACCATTCAACAACCTGCTTGCATCATTTAGAATTTCAAGCAACGCTCCTTTTTCATCTCCCGTTATGTAGTTCAAGTCCTTTGATAGTATTAAGTAGTAGCGACATTCTTCCTGAGAACCTTGTGCTATATTAAAGAATCTCAACTTATCAAGTTTGCCTTTCTTCTTATAACCCTCAGCAATATTTGCTGCAATAGAAATAGCGGCTCTTCTAAATTGACTTGTCAAGCCGAAGTCTTCTCTTTTTGGATAGGTGCTTGTTTTACCATAAACTTCTAAAATAAACGCATGAGCTTTCTTCCATGCATTTAACTCCTCAAAAGTTTTAGTTCCTTCCATATTCTTTAACTTCTTTGACTTCAAAATTCTTTAACTTCTCAAAAAATCCCTATCCAACACTCCCCTCCAAGCTTATCGCCAGCAGCTTCTGCGCCTCAACGGCAAACTCCATTGGCAGCTTGTTGAGTACCTCTTTGGCGTAGCCATTTACGATCATGCCCACAGCCTCTTCGGTTGAAAGTCCTCGCTGGTTGCAGTAGAAGATCTGGTCTTCGCCAATCTTAGAGGTGGTAGCCTCGTGCTCCACAATGGCGCTCTTATTGTTGGTTTCGATGTAGGGGAACGTATGTGCACCACACTTATCGCCCATCAGCAGCGAGTCGCACTGCGAGAAGTTTCGAGCATTATCGGCATTCCTGGTAACCTTCACCAAGCCGCGGTAGCTGTTGTTGCTTACCCCTGCCGAAATACCCTTCGATACAATACGGCTCTTGGTATTCTTCCCAATATGAATCATCTTGGTACCCGTATCGGCCTGCTGGTGGTTGTTGGTAACGGCCACCGAGTAGAATTCGCCAATGGAGCTATCGCCAATCAGAATGCAGCTGGGGTACTTCCATGTAATGGCCGAACCCGTCTCAATCTGTGTCCACGACAGCTTAGCCCTATCGCCACGGCAAATGCCGCGCTTGGTAACAAAGTTGTAAATACCACCAACACCCTCCTTGTTTCCAGGATACCAGTTTTGAACGGTCGAGTACTTTACCTCGGCATCCTTCATCACCACAATCTCTACGATGGCAGCGTGCAGCTGGTTTTCGTCGCGCATTGGAGCGGTACACCCTTCGAGGTAGCTCACGTAGGAACCCTCGTCGGCAATAATGAGCGTACGCTCAAACTGCCCAGTGTTGGATGCATTAATACGGAAGTAGGTGGAGAGCTCCATCGGACAACGAACGCCCTCTGGAATATAGCAGAACGACCCATCGCTGAATACCGCTGAGTTGAGCGCTGCAAAGTAGTTATCGGTATAGGGAACCACCGATGCCATATACTTCTTTACCAAATCGGGATGCTCGCGAACGGCCTCGCTAAACGAGCAAAAGATGATACCCTTTTCGGCAAGATTTTCCTTAAAGGTAGTCTTTACCGAAACGCTATCCATTACCGCATCCACCGCTACACCTGCAAGATGAGCCTGCTCGTCGAGCGGAATACCCAGCTTGGCAAAGGTGGCCTTTAGTTCGGGGTCTACCTCGTCCATACTAGCATACTTAGCCGTTTGCTTGGGCGCCGAGTAAAAAATAATGTCCTGATAGTTGATTTCGGGAACGGTAAGATGCGGCCATTCGGGCATCTTCATCGTTAGCCAATGTCGGTATGCCTTGAGCCTAAACTCCAACATCCACTCCGGCTCCTCCTTTTTGTGAGATATGAGTCGAACCACATCCTCGTTGAGCCCTTTCGGAATTTTATCGTCCTGCACATCGGTAACAAAGCCGTACTTATACTCGCCCTTTGTTACATCGTCCAAGATTTTATCCTGATTATCCATTACTGCGTATCTTTGTTTGGCGGACTAACAAAGCTAAACCTTTAATGTTTACCTTTGTATCGGTTCACAAGTTGTTATATAGAATAAATCTAAATTAGGGCAAAGATAGCTAGTTTTTTAAAAAACCAGCCCCTAAAGCAGCTTTAATACCACAAGAATTACCAAAAAAAGAGATAAAAAATGGCATCAAACGATATTAAGCGTACAGAACTTTCGGCTCTAGGCGAGTTTGGACTCATCGACCATCTAACATCATCGCTAAAATATAGCCAAGAATCAACCACCATGGGTGTTGGCGACGATGCCGCTGTAATTGACCTAGGCGATAAGTACCTCTTGCTATCTACCGACCTTCTGCTCGAAGGCATTCAGTTCGACCTTACCTACACGCCACTCCGCCACCTTGGCTATAAAGCCGTTGTGACTAATATCATGGATATATACGCCATGAACGGTACTCCTTCACAGCTTACCATATCTATAGGTGTGTCTAAACGCTTCTCGGTAGAGATGCTAGATGAGTTATACGATGGCATTCGTCAGGCCTGCGAGGAGTACAACGTCGATTTGGTTGGTGGCGATACCACCAGCTCGCTTACTGGGCTAACCCTTAGCGTGAGCGTGGTTGGCTTTGTGGCTAAAGATAAGATTGCCTACCGCAGCGGTGCTAAGGAGAACGACCTGATCTGCGTTAGCGGAAACCTTGGAGCCGCCTTCTTGGGACTACAGATTCTCGAACGCGAAAAGCAGGTGTTTGCCGGCAATAGCGAAGTTCAACCTCAGCTCGAAGGTTTCGACTTCATCCTTCAACGCCAGCTAAAACCCGAAGCACGCAAGGATATTATCGAGCTGCTAGCCGAACTGGACATTAAGCCAACCTCAATGATCGACTTATCGGACGGATTGGCCTCCGACGTACTTCAGCTATGCAAAAGTTCGAAGGTTGGTGCACGCATCTACCTCGACAAGATGCCGATTGCCAGCGAAACATTCCGCGCTGCCGAAGAGCTCAACTTCGATCCAGTAGTGGCCGCACTTAACGGAGGCGAAGACTACGAGCTGCTATTTACCGTGCCAATCGAAATGCACGAGAATCTCAAAAACCTTGGCGGAATCGACATAATTGGTCATGTAACCTCCGAAAGTAAGGGTGCATTCCTCGTAACTCCCGATGGTGGAGAAATTTTGCTTCAAGCACAGGGTTGGGGAGAACAAGAGTAACATCTTTAAAGAAGTTCAACAGAAAGAAATAGGAAATTCCACTGTAGCTAGACAGAAGGTATTAGAACGGAGATCGTACTGATTTGGCCGATTATATCAAGATTTTTCACTCACCCTCAGTATTGAGTAAAAATTCTCCATCTCAATTCTAATACCTTAATGTCTATCGTCTAACCGCTCAAATAGATGCCTAACAGCAAAAAACTCGCCATATTCACCGATAGCTACCCATACGGAAGTGCCGAGCCGTTTTTGAAAAATGAGCTCGAATACCTTGCGGCTAGTTTCAAGGAGATACTTATCATCCCTTTAAACTACGGCACTTCGAAGGAGACACGTCCTTTACCTTGCAACGTAACGTTCACCAAGCCCATCCTTAACAATACGAAGGATAAGCAAGAGCTTGCTGCAAGCGGACTCTTAAACTTTGCCCCTATTGGAGCTTACCTCAACGAGCTACTTAAGGGGAAGGCATCGGCAACTACAAAAACGTTATGGAGTTGGGGTATTGGCATGCTGCTTAGCCGCACGGTTCTATCCAGCAGTCAGGTGAAAACGGTTTTAAAAGATGATGATTATACTACGCTATACTTCTACTGGGGAGTTCGCAGCTCGTTCATTGTCCCTTTTATAAGTAAAAGGTATGGCAAAAAGATTGCCGTCCGATTCCACGGTTCCGATACCTACGAGGAGACCAACGGTGGCTACATCCCACTTCGCGAACAGCAGCTTGCCAATATCGACAGAGCCTACTTTTGCTCCGAATTTGGGAAGAAGTATATCGAAAACCGATACCCTTTTATGGCCGCCAAATCGGAGGTTTCGAGACTTGGGGTACACGAACGAGGCACAAGCAGCAAAAGCACCGATGGCATTTTTCGAATCCTCACCCTGTCGAATATGGTGCCCCTAAAACGCCTCGACTTGCTAGCCTCTGCCTTGATGTTTACATCTATTAAGGTAGAATGGACGCATATTGGTGATGGGGAAACTCTCGATGCGGTTACCTCTATTGTCAGTAAGCTACCCAGCAATATAGCCACAAAATTTCTTGGCCGAATGCCAAACGAGCAGGTCATAAAATACCTTTCCTCGAATCCAACCGATCTATTTATAAATGTAAGCAGCTCCGAAGGCATCCCCGTTTCTATAATGGAAGCCCTTTCGATGGGCATTCCCGTTTTGGCAACCGCAGTTGGGGGAACTCCCGAAATTGTTGACGACATGGTAGGCAAGCTGGTACTACCCAACATAAGTGCTAAAGTTTTAGCACAAGCAATCGAGGCTATTGCTGCCGACCCAAATTATGATTCGATAAGAACAAATGCTCGAATGCGCTGGACAGAGAGGTGTGATGCATCTGCTCTTTACCAGCATTTTTGCCTCTCTATTTTAAACATTTAGCCCCATTCTGAATTTATATAGAGGTATCGATTTTCGCTTAGCTTAAATTGCTACCTTAGAGTCCAAATTTAACTTTGTAAAAATATTTACAATGATTGACGGAAAAGTTGTCGTAGGAATAACACAAGGCGATATAAATGGCATTGGTTACGAAGTGATTATAAAAACATTAGCCGACTCCCGTATAAATGAGATTTGTATACCTGTTGTTTACGGATCACCCAAAGTGGCTGCATTTTATCGCAAGCAGATTAACGTAGAAAACTTCTCGTTTAACCCTGCAAAAAGTATAGAAGACATACATCCCAAACGTTCGAACCTTATTAACGTAATGGACGACAATGTTAGGGTTGATGCAGGTAAGTCAACCGCAATGGGCGGTGCTGGTGCGGTTACCGCCCTTGATATTGCAACGCAAGATTTGATGGATGGTAAAATCGACGTTCTGGTTACAGCACCAATAAATAAGCAAAACGTCCAGTCGGAAGAGTTTACCTTTCCTGGGCATACCGAATACCTAGAGCGTAAGTTCAACAGCAAATCGTTGATGGTTATGATTAGCGATGTGCTGAAAATTGGAGTGGTAACTACCCACGTTCCAATAAGAGATTTGCCCTTTCTCATTTCGAAGGAGATTATTCTAAGCAAGCTTCGCACGCTAAACGAATCGTTAGTTATCGACTTCGCAATACGTGGCCCTCGCATTGCCGTACTGGGACTTAACCCTCATGCTGGCGATGGAGGCTTAATTGGTATCGAGGAGAATGAGGTTATCATTCCTGCAATTAAGGCGGCAAACGAAGAAGGGATTATGGCATTTGGACCATATCCTGCCGATGGCTTCTTTGGATCGGATGACTTCCGCAAGTTTGATGCCGTACTGGCCATGTACCACGATCAGGGCCTTATACCATTTAAGGTTACCTCGTTTAGCAGCGGTGTAAACTATACTGCAGGGTTACCTTTCATTAGAACCTCGCCCGCACACGGAACAGCCTACAACCTAGTTGGACAGGATATTGCCTCGCCCGACAGCTTCCGTAGCGCCATTTACGCGGCCATCGACATCTTCCGCAACCGTTCGATGTACAAGGAGATTTCCAAGAATCCTCTGGCGCACGTTGATCCAGATTCAATTTAGACTTACACTTTACATCATAAAAAAAGAGGCTCTATCGAGCCTCTTTTTTTATGATGGTTTACTTTGTTCAACGTTATAATTCACGTCGTCACCCTTTGCCTTTCAACTATTCTAGTTGAAAGTATAACGGATACCAAACTGCAACATCCAGCAATTTGAAGATGACTTGTAAGTGTCAATTGATTTATTGATCAAGGATTTAGTTTTATCGGGATTAGTAATCGTTGCCATAGAGTATCTAGGAACATTACTTACAGCACCTTCTGAGAACAAAATCTTACCATAGTTAGCCGGTGCTGTTGTGTGAGTTACACCCCATGAATTATTAAGAAAGTTAGTCGCATTTAAGATGTCTACACTTAACTGTAGAGTATTCATCTGGCCTCTAACTTTAATCTTGAAATCTTGGGCAATCTTTAGGTCAACACGATTTAACCAAGGCATTTTAGCTGCATTAGCTTGTGTATACTTTCCTTTTCTATCTTTTAGATAGTCATCTTGATTAATGAAGTTCCAAAATGCATCGGCTTGTTGAGCGGCAGTAAATCCATTTTTGTCAACAAAAGTGATCTCATCCTTGGTTTTTGGAACATAGATCAAATCAGATGTACTTTGTCCATCACCGTTCATATCATTACCATAATAATAGGTATAAGTTCCTTCATAAAAACCTGAGTAGAACATACCAAAACTAGTACAGAAGTTACGTCCCTTTCCATACTCAATTTTATAGTTTGCAGATGCAATAACTTTATGTGGAGTAAGATATTGAGAATATTGAAGACCTGAAAGGTTTGGACTGTCAACTGAGTACAAGTTTTGCCAAGATGAATATGCCTGGCTTCCAGGTAATCCAGAAACTTCCTTAGCCCACATTCTTGTGTAAGAAGCCATCAAGTATAAATCCTTGACAGGTTGTGTATTTGCCATAAAGTTAATGCTTCCGCTATAACCTTTTTTACTGTTGTTAAGAACTATAGCTCCACCTGTTACGGTCGAAACTACATTTGGAGAGGTAACGCTCTTGTAGTTGTAACGATTGTCAGGTCCAGTAAAACGTGTAAGATTGCCTTCATTAACAACATTCCAGTTTTCTTGAGTTACAGCGTTGATATCCTTATTGTACATTCCTTCGAGTGTGAAACTTAATGGGAATGAAGTTGGAGCCTGATAATCAACGGCAACAGAACTCTTCCAAACCTGAGGCAGCTTAAAGTCATCGGCAACACCAACGATAGAGGCACCACTTAGTTTAGCCGCTGGATTGGCGTAAATAGATGTTGTTGGTAAACCTAGAGTAGTAATCATTTGATTTACATCGGTAACAACCCCACCTGCTAACTTTGCGAGTGTTGGAGCATCAGTAATTTGAACCGTATTCTGGAGCATCATACCATTCGTAGGCATGTTGGTGAAAAATACCATTGGAATACGACCCGTAAAAACTCCTGTTCCTCCACGAACCACTAGGCTATTATCTTCAAAAACTTTCCAGCTGAAACCAACACGAGGAGAAAGTAGTACCGAATTTTTTGGCCATTTACCATTATCTATTACAGGAGAGGTATACGTTCCATAATTTGGATCGTTTTTCGCAATAAAGTGATCTTTCCAGTTCAAAGACTTAAATGCTTCATTTGTTTCAAGATCATTTAAGAATGTAAGTAATTCTGCACGTACACCATATGTAACCTTCAAGCTTTTGGTAACATTCCACTCATCCTGTAAATAAAGACCAGATTGAGCATATCTAACTTCGGCAGCAGGCTCAGTTTCACCATTATATCCGTATGTTAAACCAAAAGCAGTAGGGGCTTTATTATTTTTGAAATCGTCGAAAGAAGCATACTTATAATAACCAGTTCCATAACGCATGAAGTTATTAAGTGCCATTTGATGTTCAAAACTAAAACCACCAATAATTCTATGGTTACCAAGTGTCCAAGTCACATTATCTTGAACGTTGAATGTATTATTTTGAACTTTATTCTTCCAAGAGAAAAGCTCGTATCCTGCACTCATATAGGCATCACCACCATTCCATATATCGATATGAGGGAATGGAGAGGAGTTAGAACTACGGTTATTGTCATTTTGAGAGTAGGTTACCAGCAAACGATTTTTTAAAGAATTACCAAAAGAACTATTCAACTCTCCAGTAACCGACATTACATTGTCACCCTGAATATAGCAGTTATTTTTAAATGCCATTGATTTACCAGAGATTCGAGAAGAAGCTGCTTTTGTGCCAACAGTAGAAGTTCCATTGGTAGCCACATCTTGCGAGTTTGTTGTTACATTGTAACGAATGCTCAACTTATGATTGTTATTAATATTCCAATCTAATCGAGCAAGGAACTTTTTATTTGTAGTACCGCCGTTATAATCTGAAAAAGAACCGGCATCGTAGCCATATTTCGTTTTAAGAATATCAGCAAATTCCTGCATATCCTTAACCGTTGCACGGCTAAGAAAAGCATCTGAATTTGCCACACCATTTTCTGATGCTCTCCATTTAGTTATAGGTTGTGGCTGATTCTCATACTCACCATTAATAAAAAAGAATAGCTTATTCTTTACGATTGGACCACCAATGGTGAATCCATAAGTCTCCTTTGATTCTGGTTGTCTAACACCTAAATCATAGCCATCGACCTTGTTTCCTCGAAGGTTTTCGTTCTTCCAAAAAGCATATGCACTTCCCTTGATAGTATTCGTACCCGACTTTGTAATAGCATTAACACCACCGCCAACAAAGTTTGTTTGACGAACGTCAAATGGAGCTACAACAACCTGTACTTCCTCAATAGCATCGAGTGAAATTGGGTTACCGCCTCCAGGTAGACTGCTTGATAGACCGAAATTGTTATTTAAGTTAGCACCGTCAATGGTAAAACTATTGCTTCTACCATCACGTCCGCCGATTGAGTTGCCTGCACCTGCATAAGGAGATAACCTTGTAAAATCGCTAAGACTACGATTAATAGTAGGAAGGCTTGAAAGCTGAGTATTAGAAATATTAGTAACAGCACCCGTTTTTTCTCTGGCGAATTTTGAGCGAGTCGAAGAAACAACGACTTCGTTAATAGTCATATCTGTATTACTCAATGTAACATTCAAGCTAAGTGGCTCACCTAGTTTCAAGTAAATATCATTATAAACATTTGACTGGTAACCAACGAATGATACAGTTACTTTATAAGGACCACCTGTACGCATACCTTGAATAAGGAAGCGACCTTGTTGGTTTGTAACCGTTCCATAAGTAGTTCCTGATGGAATGTGAACTGCTTGGATAGTTGCGCCTACTAATTTTTCATTCTTGTCAAAAACACGACCATCAATTTCAGAAGTCGTAACCTGCCCAAACGCAAGCGTACTAATCAGAGCTACTACAAAGGTAAGGAGCGCCCGTTTAATGAAAATTTTCATGTTGTGAACCGTTTTAATTAACATATTGTTGCTGATGTAAACGTACCTATAAAAGTGGCCACCCTCCGTAGCCCAATTGTTATGATTGTATCAATTCTAAGTTAACTCCCACGCCTGTATTTGGCTCTTCTCTCCCTCTATTCTAGAGAACTTAGCTTACAAAGATGTGTTAATTTTATTTAAATATCAAATAATAGCTAATTTTTGTAGCTAAGGAACGACTCCTTGCCTCCTCTCCATTCGTGACCGCCTTTCTCCCTCTAGTTTAGAGACTTCAACACACTCCAACGTATCAGTTTGCCACTCTGGAGTGGCTCCAAGACATTAACTAATGTCGCCTTGCCATTCGGGAATGGCTCCGAGCCACTAATTAATGGCAATTTGCCATTCGGGAATGACTCCATGCCATAACCTAGTGGCGGTTTGCCTGCGGGAATGACATTAACGAGTGAAGGTTGCTCTTGGGGAGGGTAATTAAGACTCTAATGGGTGGAGTGAGGAAAGATTGTTCATAAAACTGTGGGTAGTATTTATGAAACTATGTCTAAAAAATGGGATTGTAGCGGCTCCGAATTAATGTATCACCATGCACGGCTGAAAGTCGGCGAAGCGAAACGTGTATCGCGAGGCATACGCCAGCTATACTCGACAGCCGACGCACTATTTCTTATTCGACTTTCGTGATACGAGTGTTGAGTAGCATGATACTACTGGTGCTAGGTAGCTACCAATAGCGACCTGTACTCTTCCACTAATTATCGACTAGAAGAGACCGTTTAGTATGCTTTGGGTAGCCCCTGTATGCGACTTTACATAGTCCCTTGAGGCATTCGAAGATTCCACCAGCATCGACACATTACTGGTCAGATGGTTCATCACCGTGCTCAGCTCGGTATAGTCCCCAATTGAATAAGCGGCCTTTATCTCGATGAGATCTTTCGCCTCCTGAAACTTATGGTAGGTTGGTCCGATAACAATGGGCAGCCCAAAGGTTGCAGCTTCGAGCGTATTATGAATCCCTACACCAAATCCACCCCCTATATAGGCTATCTTTCCATATCGGTAAACCGAAGAGAGTATTCCTATGGTATCTACAATAAGAATTTGCGCATCGGCAAGCTCGCTGGCACCTACCTGGGTGTACCGAACAGTCTTAAGCGCACTAAACTTGGTGAGAATGTCCTGAATATGCCCCTCACCTATCTCGTGGGGTGCAATCACCATTTTCGTAGAAGGGTTTGCGGCAGCATATTGGGCTAAAATGGCCTCATCGTCGGGCCAAGTGCTACCGGCAACAATGGCAAAGGATCCTCCTACAAACGATTCAACAATTGGCAAATTCTTTACGTTACTGGCAATGTCGGCAACACGGTCGAAGCGGGTATCGCCCGATATGGTGACGTTGGTAACGCCAATGGAGCGCAGCAGGTCGCTCGACTGCTGGTTCTGCACAAAAATTTGACGGTAGTTTCTTAAAACTCGGCGAAACATTCCACCATACCAGCGGAAAAAGATTTGGTTGGGACGGAAAATAGCCGAAATAACGTAGGTGGGTATGCTATTTTTATGAAGAGCCTGAAGGAAGTGGTACCAAAATTCGTACTTAACAAAGATCGCGGCTTTAGGCTGTACTATCTGAATAAAACGCTTGGCGTTAAAGTAGGTATCCAGAGGAAGGTAGAAGATGTAGTCGGCTCCCTCGTAGTTTTTACGGATTTCGTAGCCCGATGGGGAGAAGAAGGTAAGCAGAATTTTGTGTGTGGGATGTTGCTTACGGTAGGCCTCGATCACCGGCCTGCCCTGCTCGAACTCACCAAGCGAAGCGCAATGAAACCAAACGATTTCATCATCCTTGGATAGCTGACTTCGAAGTCTTGCAAAAAGGTTTCGTCTTCCATCGATCCATTTTTTAGCCTTATCGTTAGATATGGAGGCTATAAGAATTAAAACAAAGTAGATTCGAAGTAAAACATTGTACAGTATAGTCATCGCTTAATGTCCAAGTTGGAATGTTGCAAAATTAGTTCTAGCATCGTACAATCCCAAATAAAATTCACCATTGATTCTTTAGTGGGTATGAGCTGTTTAGCCATAAAATGTTTTATTTTTGCCAACCGTCGAACTTAAATGACGACGTATTTCATCTACTTACCTGTATCCAAATGAACGGCAATCCAAGACTATATAAGCTTTTTGATGAGCTTCACATTCAATACGACTACCACGAACACCCCGAGGCTCCCACCATCGAAATTGCCAGGGAATACTGGGAAGGAATAGACTCCACCCACTGCAAGAACCTATTTTTCAGAAACCATAAGGGGAACAAGCACTACTTGGTGCTGCTGGAGTGCAATCAGGCGTTGGACATCCACGATTTGGAGAAGCGCCTGAAGCAGGGGAAGATTAGCTTTGCCTCTCCCGAACGCATGCACAAGTATCTGGGGGTTAGGCCGGGTTCGGTAACCCCGTTTGCCCTTATCAACGACCACGACAGGCACGTACAGGTGTTCATCGATAAAAACCTGCTCGATGCCCACCATCTTAGCTTTCACCCGCTGGTCAACACCGCATCGGTGGTTATTAGTAAGGATGATTTCGTGAAGTTTATGGAGCACACGGGCAATACTTACGAGTTTTTAGAGTTATACTAAGAATTGAAAGAAGTTAGGAGAAGTTACAAAAGTGCTTCCGCTACGAAGTCTAACATCTAATGTCCACCATCTCAAGTCTCTTGTCTAAATATCGCAATATGCATACTACCCTAAAATATGTCACACTTTGCACCATCCTTTTGCTAGGATGGACCACCGTTTATGGCATTAAACCAAGCCGGAGTATCGACATCCAAAGCATCGAGAAGAAGTACCCTAACGTGTCGTTCGAAAGGGTGGTTACGCCCGACAGATACCACCTGCTGGTTGCCGACATCGCCCCCATAAAAAAGGATAAGCATACAGCAATCCTGATATGCTACCCCGATTCGGGCAATATCCAGCAGTGGTTGGGCTACGGATTGGTACTTGCCGAGATGGGATACCACACCATGATGTTCGACTACCGCGGTTTTGGCGGCAGCGACAGGTTCACCATCGAAAAAGATACGCTTTACTACGACGAGTTTAGCACCGATGCCAACACAGTTTACAACCATTTGGAAAGGAAGCATCCCGGTTGCCGAATCGGCCTTTTCGGCATGTCGATGGGTAGCATTATGACCACCAGCCTTGCCCTAAAGCATAAGGGCGACTTTATTATTGGCGACTCCTACGTGTCGGATTTGGATAGCGCCGTAAGCCAGATAGAGAAGATCTACCACCGCAAGATGACACTCCCCTATAGCGCGAACGAGTACAACCAGAATTTGCAGTACGTACGCCAACCCATCCTGCTACTCAACGGTAAGTACGATACCATCTGTCCCCAAGGCTCGTCGATGTTCTATAATAGCAAGCATGCCGAGGCTATTGTGTACAACGGAGGACATATGGAGGGGCCACTAGCTTTAAAACAGACCTACTTCGCAAGTATCGACAGGTTCATCGAAAAGATATCGATACCCGAGAAGGAATCGGGCAGCAGCATTCCATTCTATCTTATCATGTCGGGGATAGTTGGGCTATTTATTGGAAGCAGCTACGTTAGCCACCGAAAGACGAAGGCGTAGAAATGTAGCTTGCCCGTCTATGTTACCAGTGCTATTCACTACTCTACCGTCCATTCATGCATCACTCCGCTAGCAATCGTAAACCGCACCACCTCGCCATACGACACCGCTTTGGCAAAGGCCTCCTCGGGGGTATAGCGCCCAAGCACCACCCAAAGTGCCCGTATAAAGCCGGCATGCGAGAATACAACCACCCTTTTGAGATTGCCATTGCTGTGTAACGAATCCATAAAGCTGGATGCGCGGGTGCAAACATCGGCAAACGACTCGCCATTGGTGGTACGCTCGGTTGCCCAAGCGGCAAACCAATGTGGCAAGTGAGGATCTTGGATACCATCCCAAAGGCGATCTTCCCAATCGCCAAAGTTCATCTCCATCAGCCGAGCATCTGGCCTATACGCAGGGTATCCACAGTAGTCGGCGAGCATGGTGCAACGACTCAGCGGACTGGAGTACACCTCGTCGAAAGGAATATCGGTTAACGACGCCTTTACAGCCTCGGCCTCGTGCCTAAAGGTTGGCGCAAGGGCAACATCGGTTTGACCGTAGCAGGTTCCGGCAGGCGCAGCTACCGAGGTATGGCGAACGAGATAGAGTTCGAGCATCGTATTGAGAAGTTACAAGAAGTTATTTCAGAAGTTAGCAGAAGGTAAAGGAATACTGAAGTCAGAGAAGTCAAAGAAGTGAAAGAATCGGATCGATACATTGTAGCAAACACATTTTTTGGTCGTTCACTATCTAATAGCTAAGGTCTAGCATCTAAAGCCTAACATCCCCAAGGTTAATCATAATCTGTGGAAATCAGTGCTATCAGTAAAATCAGTGTTCGAACAACCCGGCCAGCACCGCCACGTACCAAACCACCTCGGCGGTTGTAATCATCATACCACAGCAGTCGCCGGTGTAGCCCCCAATCTTACCCTTTAGGTAGATGACCACAATCGGTAAAAAAGCCAGGGGCACCAGAAGCGCAATAAGGCTCATCCACCCAAAAAAGAAGTAGACGGTAGCACCCGTAACCAGTAACGACACGGCTATTTGAACCACCGTCATTGGCACCAGCCCCACCTGTATCTTGCTGGCCTCCACCGTACGGGCGTAGGGCAGAAACGTGGGCAGCAGCACGCCCACAAAGCGACCAACCACCGCTCCGGTAACCAGCACGGCCATCACCCTTTCGGACGGGAAGGCCACCAGCACCCCTATGCGCACGGCAAACAGCAGTACCAAACCAACCACGCCGTAGGTTCCAATATGCGAATCCTTCATGATAGCCAAGATGCGTTCCTTGGTAAACCCGCCACCAAAGCCGTCGATAAAATCGGCAAATCCATCCTCGTGTAGCGCGCCGGTAAGTACCACCATGGCCACCACCGTAGGCATTACGGCAACGTTGGGAGGTAGCGCTAACGAGAGCACCCACCATACGCCGGCAGCGAAGGCTCCCACCACCCAACCGGCAGCGGTTGCGTAGGGTAATACCCGCGAGTAGCTCTCCTTGGGGGGCTGCATCAGCCTATAAAGCGGGATCCGTGTAAAGAAGCTGATGGCGGCAA
>CAXYUU010000034.1:0-15116 GCA_964292015.1 uncultured Acetobacteroides sp. | reverse complement strand
TTCGAGTATTACCGCACCAGCACCATCACCAATGGTATGCGCCTTGAAGTCGCAGAAATCCACGTTGTCCATTAGCGTTTCGCCAGCAACCACAAGCACCTTACTGTAAATGCCTGCCTGAATAAAGGCAATAGCCGTAAAAACCGATGGAAGAAAGCCGTTATAACCGCAATCGACATTAAACGCACCTGCGTTTACCGCACCAATGCCAGTTTGCACCTGCGAGGCAATTGGGGGGGTTAGCCTTTCGGCATCCTTGCTGGCATGTGTGGCAATCACCAGGTCGATGGTGGCGGGATCGACATTGAAATTTTTAACCGCATTAAGGGCAGCCTTGGTTGCCATTGTGCCCGGAGTTTCCCCTTCGCCAACTCGACGATTAAAAACACCGAACATTTGATCGAAGTGCACCTCTGCAGGCACATCGATATTCATTTCTGCATTAGACACCTTTTTCGCGGGCATGTAAGCACCCACTGCGGTTATCCCAATCGGCTGAGACAAGGTCTTTGCCTTTGCTCCGCTTAGTAAAAATTCTTTCAAATTTGGATTACTCATTTTCTAGTAGATATGTTGTTTTTCCTTAACCTCCTGTCCTAATTCCGAAAAAGCGCGAACATTCCGAACAAGTTCGGGACTTAACACTTCGTAAAGCGCAATATGATTTTCACCAGCGCCCGAAGATGCCAGCAGTACACGCTCATTTTCTTTTACCAGCTGCTGCTCTATTGCCTCTAACAAGTTAGCGGCAACGCAACAGGTGGCAATGTTTCCGTACTTTTCGAACGACTGGTAGAACTTGTCCTCCTTAAAGCCGAGCGACTCTCGCCAAGCGTTCGGTGCCCATGCTACAGGCTGATGCGTAATAAGGAAGTCGGCCTCCGAAACGGGTATTCCGGTACGCTCGCTAAGCTTGTCGACCACATTATGAAGATATTCTGTTGCCTTTGCCCCTATTGCGCGAACCGATTTGGGGTTGTAGAAGGTAACAAAATCCTGCTCGTAGGAAGGGAGCATTGATACTGGGCTGAACAGCTTTGGAGCACGACGCCTAAACTGTATGCCGTCGTGCAGCTCGCCCCGGCTCAACGAAAAAGATCCCTCGTAGCCAACCTTTCCATCTACCATCGAAACAACAGCGGCACAGGCAGCGTCGCCAGTGTTTACGCTGTAGTAGTCGCCCTTGTCGTTTATAAACGAGTCGATAATACTATTTACGATAAGAACATTTCGCTTTGCCCCCGAGCGTACCAAACTAGCGGCAACCTCGACCATGGTAACAAAAGACGAACAGCACGAATCGATTCCGTATGCGCCAGCATTTGCCAGCATTAGCTTATGCTGAATTAAAGAGGTGTTTGACGGTAATGGGTTATCCTGAACCTGCGAATGCGACAGCAGCAAGTCGATCTCCTCCTTTGGCTTACCCCATTTTAAAAGGGCTAGCGCACCAGCAATGGTTTCGGCATCCGAAGGCATCATTGGATGTGGGCGGGTGGTGTTTCGTACCGAATTCGGATCAAGAGGTACCCTGCGACGCTCTACGGCTCCCTGAAAAGGATCGAGCTGCTTCTTTTCGGGTAGCTGCTTAAGCCAGGTCTGATACCAGGGTTGGCTTATCCATCCATCATAATTTGTTTCGATTGTACCAGGAAGCTTCTGCTCCTGCTCAATCATGGCGATGTAATCCTCACCAAGCAACGTATGCTCGCGTAAGTAGGCACAAAGGCTACCCACCTGTGTAGTGGTAAGATTTGCACCAGGAAAATAGCCTGCCAGGCTAACTAAACCAGCTTTTGTCACAAATGTCGTATTATAATTATTCGAAATGATTAACCTTAATTAGAAATACCCGAGTCAAATTCCCCTGCACTCGAATACACTTGCGAATGTATATTATTACTCCTTCAAAAACGCTATATCCCTTATAAAATAAGGGCTGAGCTTCAATTTATATACAGTTTAAATAATTTACACCCATCATTACGGATCACAAAATAGGCAAAATATCCGTACAAGACACACGTTAAAATATAGACATGACCATACGATTTATCGCAAGTAGCCCCTTGCCGTTGACGGGTACGGTATAAAGCAAAAGCGGGTCACATAAATATGTGACCCGCTTTTGCTTCGTGAAAGTATAATCTATAGCGATTGCTTGCTTTCGGCCGGAATTTCCTTGGCAATCTTGTTTACCAACCCCTGAAGAACCTTACCTGGTCCTAATTCGACAAACGAAGTAACGCCATCGGCAACCATGTTCTGCACAGTTTGTGTCCAACGAACCGGTGCGGTTAGCTGCGCTACCAGGTTTTTCTTGATTTGTGCAGGATCGGTATAGGGCTTAGCATCTACATTTTGGTAAACAGCGCAAATAGGCTGGTTAAATGCAGTTGCCTCGATAGCCGCCTCCAATTCGACACGTGCAGGCTCCATAAGTGGCGAGTGGAATGCACCACCAACAGGAAGCTTAAGCGCACGTTTTGCACCAGCAGCCTTAAGGGCTTCGCAGGCAGCATCAATAGCCTCGTTAGCGCCCGAAATAACCAGCTGTCCGGGACAGTTGTAGTTTGCGGGTACAACAACACCGTTAATTGAGGCACAAATTTCTTCTACCTTAGCATCCTCTAGACCCAATACGGCGGCCATTGTAGATGGATTTAGCTTACAAGCCTTTTGCATGGCGTTAGCACGTGCGGCAACCAAGCGAAGACCATCTTCGAAGCTAATTGCACCAGCAGTTACTAAGGCCGAAAATTCGCCTAACGAGTGACCAGCCACCATTTCGGGCTTAAAATCGTCACCTAACGACTTTGCAAGGATAACTGAGTGAAGAAAAATAGCAGGTTGGGTAACATTCGTCTGCTTCAGATCCTCATCGGTGCCGTTAAACATCAAATCGGTTATGCGGAAACCTAAAATTTCGTTTGCCTTTTCGAATAGTTCTTTTGCTTGGGGCACATTCTCGTACAAGTCCTTGCCCATTCCAACGAACTGAGCACCTTGCCCAGGAAAAACATATGCTTTCATGCGTTTCGGTTTTTAAAGATGCAAATATAGCCATTTTTTACTCTTTTCGCGAAGCGGCATACCCGCTGTTTAACACTGCATGCAAAGCTAGCGAGCGTACGGATGCCATTTTTACGGTTAACCTCATTAAGCAAATGCGGCGATGCCGCTTTTTTAGCCATCCTATTTTGCCTCGAACGGAACCCTGTTCCACCCTACCCTTCGCCAATGCTCAGCGTATCGAAACCTGCAATGGCTACCGTCAAAACAGCTTATGCGCATCGTGCTCAACCGCTATTCCGACGCTAAAAAGGTTGATCCGAAATCGGATCATGACATTTTCAAAAGAATAACATCTCCGACAAATCGTTATGACATAGCACCTATCGAAAGGCAACACTCCAACAGGCGCGCAACAGCAGGTGCCGAAGAGCGAAATATGACATACGCTGCAGGTTGTGGTTAGGCTATCGGATACGTGGAGGATTAGGTGGTGCAAATTGTGCAGCGCGTTGCCCCTAACGCTAGCGCGCCAGTAGCCAAATGCCAATTCGGTTATCCTACCCATTATGGTAAAACTCCCCAAACACTTGATGCAGGGCAACACTAAGGCATGCCCATCTTTTTTAGCTCGTTCCGGGTAACTTTTTGGCCATCGCTTCTCCCCAACAGGAGGATTTCGCTGCTGGCAAGCAGTGGTGGCAGGTAGGCAATTGGCGACGAAACAACCTTAGGTACGGCGGTGGCAAAACTGCCATAACCAACGTTAGCCATGGGCAACAATGGCACCCTACCTTACCAAAACGGGCTAAGAGCTGCATGGACTGGCTATAAAAAGGGAGCGTAGCCACCTGCCAAAACTGATGACTTGGTGGGAGTAGATACTACTCGACAAGGATACTACCGGGGGGCAATAGAAAATAGGCCGACAAGAAAAAACCATCCATACCCCTTGTATTTAGCGCACAACACCAGCCAAAATCACGTCATTGCGGCTTATTATGCTGAATTTAAATCGCTTGCAAAGGTCTTTATCAGCGTAGAATAGACCTATTTTTGCCTAAAATAGGTTTAGTTTTGGCTAAACTATGTCTATTCTAGCGTAAACTAAACATACTTTAGCCTAGAATAGGTTTAGTTTTGGCTAAACTATGTCTATTCTAACGTAAACTAAACATACTTTAGCCTAGAATAGGTTTAGTTTTCGCTAAACTATGTCTATTCTAGCGTAAACTAAACATACTTTAGCCTAAAATAGGTTTAGTTTTGGCTAAACTATGTCTATTCTAGCAAAAGCTAAACATACTTTAGCCTAGAATAGGTTTAGCTTACGACATGAGCAAATTTGAACTCGTCAGAAAAAGGAGAAAAAACGGCAAAAAGCCAGCTCGGTTGGCGATCTAAAATAATAGGTTCACTTGCAAAGACCATTGCAGGCGTAGAAAAGGATTTGCTTAGGCTAGAATAGAGCTTTGCAGGCGTAGAAAATGGATAGCCCACGACAGAAACAGGTACATATCCAGCGCCAAGCTACCGGTACCCACGCGCCTAACTTTTTACTATAAGCAACCACCCACCATAACCGGGGTACAAAATCGGGCAGCAGGCCAGGTATGGTGTAAAAACAAAAAAAGGATGTCTTTTCAGACATCCTTTTTTACTATTACTTTACTTCCCAAGTATCACCGCTATGAAGCAGCTCGTCCATCGTATGGATTTTAGCTTTTTCCATTACAGCAAGCACCTGGTCGCGAACATTATCGTCGTAGGTAGAATCCTTTACAGCACGAATTACCCCAAGAGCAACTGGTAGCTGAGGATGTCTCATATTCACAAGCATCATATGGATACCGGGATTAGGATTTTTGGCATTATGAACCATAATATCCTTTTCGGTAATGCCATTTTCGCCAATGGTAACCGCCTTTAGGTTGAAATTTTCGATATCAAGAACAAGTCCTTTGTCCCTATTCTTACCAAAAATCATTGGCTGTCCGTGCTGAAGAACAATGGTTCTATCGGCGCGAACCTCGCGATCCATGAATGCCGCGTGGGTGCCATCGTTAAAGATAACGCAGTTTTGAAGCACCTCAACAACCGATGTACCATCGTGCTTTGCAGCCGAAATCATACAATCTTTAGTTAGGCCAACCTCCACGTCTAACGAACGAGCGAAGAATGTACCACGTGCGCCCAAAACCAGCTCACCTGGCATAAACGGATGCTCTACCGTACCAAAAGGAGAAGTTTTGGTGATGATCCCCAGCTTCGAAGTTGGCGAGTACTGTCCTTTGGTTAAGCCGTAAATTTCGTTGTTAAACAGGATGATGTTGATGTCGATATTACGACGAACTGCATGAATGAAGTGGTTACCACCAATGGCAAGGGCATCGCCATCGCCGGTAATTTCCCAAACCGATAGCTTGGGATTGGCCACCTTAACACCCGTAGCAATGGCTGCAGCACGTCCGTGAATACTATGGAAACCATAGGTATTCATGTAGTAAGGAAAACGTGATGAACATCCAATACCCGAAATGAAGGCAAAACGCTCCTTGGTATAGTTAAGCGTTTCGGCAATTTCCGGTAACGCTTTTTGTACTGATGCAAGAATGGCATGATCGCCACATCCTGGACACCATCTTATCTCTACATCGCTCTTAAAATCTTGAGCAGTATATTTTTTGCAAGCTTCTGACATGACTATTTCCCCTCCAATACTTCGTTAAACTTTTCGACCAATTCTGATACTGCAAATGGCAATCCTTGAACCTTATTGTACTGTGCGTACTTAAAATCAGGGAAATTCATACGCAAGTAGTTGGCAAACTGACCCGAGTTCAATTCGCAAACAATAATCTTCTTAAATCGTTTCAGAATATCGTGCGTATTGCGTGGAAGCGGATTAATAAAGTTGAAGTGTGTTAAGCTCACACTCTTACCTTGCTTACGAACGTCCATAACCGCGGAAACAAGGTGTCCGTAAGTACCTCCCCATCCAATAACAAGCAAATCGCCCTCTTGATCGCCATACACTTCCTGTTCTGGAATGAAATCGGCAACCTTGGCAACCTTAGCAGCACGAACATCAACCATCTTCTGGTGGTTAATTGGATCTTGCGAAACGGCTCCAGTTAGGAAATCCTTTTCTAGTCCACCAATACGATGCTCAAGACCGATCGTTCCGGGAATAGCCCAACGACGGCTTAACTTCTCATCGCGCTTGTAAGGTAGGTAGTCGGTATCGCCAGCAGGTACAATTGGAGGCGTGATGGTTGGGTAATCGTTCATGCTAGGAATACGCCATGGCTGAGAGCCGTTGGCAATAAACCCATCGGTAAGAAGCAGAACTGGAGACATGTGCTCTAACGCTATTTTACTAGCATGGAACGCATAGTGAAAGCAGTTTGAAGGGGTACTTGCAGCAATTACCACCATAGGGGCTTCACCGTTACGTCCCCATAAAGCTTGAGCTAAGTCAGATTGCTCTGTTTTGGTTGGCAAACCGGTTGATGGGCCTCCGCGCTGAACATTTACAACCACAAGTGGCAGCTCTGTCATCACCGCTAATCCTAACGCTTCCGACTTAAGCGAAAGACCAGGACCTGAGGTTGTTGTTACCGCAAAATCGCCTGCGAATGCAGCACCAATAGAGGTGCAAATACCGGCAATTTCATCTTCGGCCTGAAGGGTTTTTACACCTAAATCCTTGCGCTTAGCAAGCTCGTGTAAAATATCGGTAGCAGGAGTAATAGGGTAAGAACCACAAAAAAGTTCACGACCCGACTTCTCGGCAGCGGCAATTAAGCCCCAAGCCGTTGCTGTATTTCCATTAATATTACGGTACACTCCTTTTTCGAGCACAGCAGGAGCCACGTTATAGGTACTGGCTAACGAGTGCGTATTGGCAGCATAGTTGTAACCAGCCTCAAGTACACTCTTATTAGCCGCTACAATTTCTGGTTTCTTTTTAAACTTAACCTCGTAGTAGTGTTCGGTAAAGTTTAACGGACGGTTAAACATAAAGTAGCATACACCTAAGGCAAACATATTTTTGCTTCGGATAATACTCTTATTATCCAACCCTGAATCCTTCAGTGTTTCTTTGGTAAGAGAGGTGATTGGTGCAAAAACAACCGTGTAATCTTCAAGCTTCATCTCAGCAATTGGATCACTCGTTGTAAACCCTGCCTTTAGCAAGCCTTTTTCACCAAATGCGTCAACATCTAGAATGATAGTTCCACCTTTTTTAGTCCACTGAGCATTAGCCTTAAGCGCAGCAGGATTCATTGCAACAAGTACGTCGCAAAAATCTCCTGGTGTGGCAACGGGGTGGCTTCCAATATGAACTTGGAATCCAGAAACACCCGCAACAGTACCTTGTGGTGCACGAATCTCGGAGGGGTAATCAGGGAAAGTAGATACACCGTTTCCTAAGAGGGCAGAGGTTTCTGAAAACAGCGTTCCTGTGAGCTGCATTCCATCACCAGAGTCTCCTGAAAACCGTATAACCACGTCTTCTAGCTCTAAGCATCTTTCCTTTGCATCCATAATAATCTCTTTTAGGTCAGCATGTTGCCTATGGGAGCGATAATGAGGCTGCTCGATGTTCCCATTGCCTAAGGCAGCATTAATTAGTCTCGTTTATATTCCGAATGATGATCTTATCGTGCGGCAAAATTAGTGATTTTGGAATAACGACCTCGTTTTATTTCACTTTTTTATCATCTATAATATAATTTCAGCTATTTATTACGTCAAAGGGCGTTTAAACTTACGAATCGTAAGGTATACGATGTTTTTACTTTACAGACTAAAGATCTTTCAGCTCGATAAATCACATCTATTAGATACAAGGAAACCTGCAATATAACATAGTTTAAAGCGGCTATTATTTTTCGCTCAAACTAGGCGTAAATCTAATACGGCTCTATTACCTTTGCACTTTACAATTAAACTGAAGAAGAATGCCATACATTAAGGCTGTTAGAGGGTTCACCCCTATTATTGGCGAAAACTGCTTTATTGCCGAAAACGCCACCATCGTAGGGGAGGTAATTATTGGAAACGACTGTAGCATATGGTTTAACGCCGTCCTTCGTGGAGATGTTAACACAATAACCATTGGGAATAAGGTCAATATTCAAGATGGTTCGGTGCTGCACTGCCTCTACGAAAAATCTAAAATTGTTATTGGAGACAACGTTTCAGTTGGGCATAATGTGACTATTCACGGGGCAACCGTAAAAGATAATGTGCTACTAGGAATGGGTAGTACGATTCTAGACGGAGCCGTAATTGGAGAAAACAGCATTATTGCTGCCAATGCGCTCGTATTAAGCAACACCATTATCGAACCGGGGAGTATTTACGCTGGAGTTCCGGCTAAATTTGTGAAAAAGGTAGATCCAGAACAAACCAAGGAGATGATCAACAAGATTGCCGACAACTATTTAATGTACGCTAGCTGGTACAAAGACGAGGAGGAACTCTAGATAGCCACATTTTCCGCTATCACAATTGAGGTACCATCCACCAATAATATTTCAGTAAGCAAGCTCCGCATGGTCGAGCAGGAACCGCTAGAGTAAAATAGGTATTTTGGAGTATCGCAAGTTAAAGCGATCAGGTTCTCACTCTCCAAAATATCCTTTACTCTGCGAGCAACCGCAGGTGCAGGATCTACAATGGTAACGCCTTCGCCTGCAATCCTATCGACTAACGGTCGAAAAAAGGGATAGTGGGTGCAGCCAAGAACAATATGATCGGCCCCCTTTTCGACCATAGGACGAACATACTTTATCAGCAGCTCTTCTGCTTTAGGGCTATACTGATTACCGCTTTCGACAAGCTCCACCAAACCCGTACCAACCTGCTTTACTATCCTTACATCCGAAGCATACCGCTCCGTGGTTGCCTTAAATAGCTTTCCACCAAGAGTACCTGCTGTAGCCAAAATGCCCACACACTTCGTTTTAGTGTTAATTGCGGCAGGTTTAACTGCGGGCTCCATCCCTACAAAAGGCAGCTGGTACGTATTCCGTAAATAGTCAATCGACGCTGCAGTTGCCGTATTGCAGGCCACAACAATAAGCTTGACATTTTTCGAAATAAAGAACTGAACAATTAAATCAGAAAGTGCAATAACATCCTGTCGAGTTTTCGAACCATAAGGACAGTTCGCATTATCGGCAAAGTAGATAATATCTTCATGGGGAAGTAGCGCAACAACCTCCTTCCAAACCGAAAGGCCACCAACGCCTGAGTCAAAAACACCAATAGGTTGCTTCATATCCATATATAATAAAAAAGCCATCCTGTATGATAGGATGGCTTAAAGGTATAAAATATACTTCTTATTTCTTTCCTGGTTTTACTGCAGCAGGTTTTTCCTTAATACCTAGCTGGGTAATAACTAAAGGTAAAACATCAACAGCCAAAGAAGCATCGTAGTAAGCAAGAGCAGGAATGGTTGTATCAAAGATATATGCAAAGCCATTAGCCTTACCTACAGCCTTAATTGCCTCATTAATTTTCTCAACAATAGGCTTGAGAAGTGCACTTTGCTGCTTACCTAATTCGGCTTCAGCATTCTGTCCGTACTCCTGAACTCGTTGTTGAAGATCTTGCAGCTCTTTTTCCTTGTTCTGACGAACTAGGTCTACCATTTTATCTCTTCCCTGAACATAAGTTTGAAGCTTTTGGTTGTATTCAACCTGAAGCGATTCAATCTGAGAACCTAACTCAGTTCTTAGCTTCATTAGCTTTGCTTCTGCAGAATCTCTTTCTGGCATTTTTGAGATTACCTCTTGAGAGTTAACAACCCCAAACTTTAGGTTTTGGCCAAATGCAGCACCACCTAAAAGAACTGCGCATATTAGAAGTAGCGCCTTAATTCCGTTTTTCATCTTAATAATTCTTTTTCGTTTTACGCAAATATACATTTCAAAAATTACTTATAGCCCAATTTCTGCAAAACCTCATCACTTTTATCCAACTTGGGACTTGCAAACATTACCGATGGATTATTAGCTTTATCGAGAATTAGGGAATACCCTCCATCGCTGGCTAACTCTTTAACAGCACTAAAAATCTGATCGTAAAAAGGTTTAAGTGACTCTTCCCGCTTCTTGACCATTAGCCCATCAGAACCAAAGTATTTTCGTTGTAGCTCATTAGCATCAAACTCTCTTTTCTGAAGTTCGGCTTCACGAGTTCGTTTTAACGGTTCAGAAAGCAGCACCTTTTCAGACTGAAAAGCTCTATAAGCCCTATCTACATCGTCAAACTTCGTCTGCACATCCTTTTGGTACTGCTGCGACAGTTTTTCAAGTTGATCCAAAGCGACTTTGTAGTTTGGTATCTTCTTTAGTATATACTCCGAATCGATAATACCATACTTTTGACTATACCCTCCAAAACCTAGGATCATTAAAAAGACAAGAAGCAGAAACTTTTTCATCCTTGCAATTTTTTAGTTTGTAGGCATACCAATTACGAAGTGAAAGTTACTTCCGCCTGATCCTGGAGAACCAGGTATTTGGTCGAAACCATAAGCCCAATCTATACCCAACATCCCAATCATTGGAAGGAAAATACGAGCTCCAACACCTGCTGATCTTACCATCTGGAATGGATTAAAGATCTTAATGTCTTGCCAAGCATTACCTGCTTCAAAGAAGGTTAGAACGTAGATAGACGATTGTGGAGTAAGTGTAATTGGGTAGCGAAGTTCTGCACAAAACTTATCATAAACATTTGCATTTCTTGCAGACTTACCTCTATAGTAGTAACTTGGCGTTACAGACTCATTTTCATATCCACGTAATCCAATCGTTTCGGTACCGTACATCGCGTAGCCACTAAGTCCATCGCCACCAACAACGAATCCTTCAAAAGGAGAATATCCAACCTTAGAATTATACATGCCAAGGTATCCGAACTGTCCTTTTAAAGAAAGTACTAAATCCTTGAAAATATTCTGATAAAAAGTTCCTTTAAAACCTACTTTATAATACTCAATCCAACGATAACGATCTTGAGGGGTCATACCACCTTTTTCGCTATAATCCTTACCGTTTACCAACGAGTATGGGAAAGTAGCCTTTAACGAAAGTGACACTTCAGAACCTCCACGAGGGTAAATTGGATTATTCGTAGAATTACGCGATAGCGCTGTTGAAAAGCTAAGGTTAGTACTTGTACCATCAGTTATGATAAAGCTATCCCATGCCTTAAGCTTGTAAATCTCGGCATTTACTGAGGTAGAAAGAGTGAAAAAGTTGTCAGGCCAGTTTAAACGACGACCTAAACCAACGGATCCCCCAATTACCTTAAACGACTTGTCTCCACCTTGATATATATAGGAACTATTATTTTGTACCTGATAAAACAATGAAACAGATAACGACTGAGGTTTTTTACCACCTAGCCAAGGCTCCGTAAAACTAGCAGAAAATTGCTTGTAGTACGATCCGTTAGTTTGCGCACGAAGCGAAAGCGATTGGCTATCGCCTGTAGGTATTGGCCTCCAAGCACCCTTTTCAAAAATTCGTCGAGCAGAGAAATTGTTAAAGCGAAGACCAACTGATCCCACAAACATATTTCCACCCCAACCACCAGAAAGCTCTAGCTGATCGTTCGACTTTTCATTAACAGTATACTTAATACCAACAGTGCTTTCCTGCTGATTAGGATCCATCTGAATTCCTTCACCTAACTTCTCTGCATCGAAGTGACCAAGTTGTCCGAGGTATCGTATTGTATTCACCACATTATCCTTACGATACAAATCACCAGGCTTAGTTAAAATCTCACGTCGGATAACATGCTCATTGGTTCTATCATTACCAGCAATGCTAATGTACGAAATCGTTGCAGGCTTGCCTTCGTTAATTCGAATTTCAACATCAACAGAATCGTTATCAACCTTTACCTCAATAGGTGTAGCATTAAAGAAAAGGTATCCTTGATTTTGGTAAATACTCGAAACAGACTCTTCGTCGGTATTCAAACGTTTATCTAACGCAACTCTATCGTAATAGTCACCTTTTTTAATTTTGAGTAGTGTCGCAAGTTCCTCAGGAGTATTCTTGGTATTACCCACCCAGTTTAGCGAGCGAAAATAGTAACGTCGTCCTTCGTCTACTCTAAACTTAATTGCAATACGATCGGCACTAACCTTATAAACAGAATCGCTCACAATTTTTGCATCGCGGTATCCTTTTTGCTCATAAAAGTCAATCAAATCCTTCTTATCACTCTCGTAATCACTTTTAATAAACTTCGAGACGTTGAATATATTCCAATCACGACGATGCGTCTTCTTTAGCACCCTTCGTAAGCGGTCGTCGGTATAGTTGGTATTACCTTCAAATATGATATCCTTTATTTTTACCTTTTTATTCTTTTTTACATTGATGGTAAGATGTTCTGTATTTTGAACAACCGTATCTGCCTTTTGGGAGATGTTTACATCAACATTTAAAAACCCTTTGTTTACGTAATACTTTTTTACAAGATCAGTAGTAGTCGTAAGCATAAACTCAGTTATGGTTGTACCACGCTTGAGTTTCAGCTTATCATTCAAATCAGTTACTTCAGACTTCTTAGCACCCGTAAATTCCCATTTATACAAACGGGGTTTTTCGACTAAATCAACCTTAAGCCAAATTTTATCACCTTCAATTTTAGCAACTCTAATCTTGACATCACCAAAAAGATCTTGTTCCCAAAGTTTTTTTACAGCGCGAGCAAAAACGTCGCCTGGAAGGGTTACTGTATCGCCTTTAGCAATTCCTGTAACGCCAATATAAAGATCGGGATCTAAATACTTAATGCCATCTATAGAGATATCTTCAACTACATACTTCTTAGGCTTTTCGTAGTTAAGCTCAATATCAACCGTCTGATCTTGAGCAAACAATTTGCCCGCAAACAGTAAAAAAAATAAGAGAAAAAATGCTCTTGTGTGCATTATAATGAATAATGAAGTTAGACTTATACCTTTACTTGATCACTTGTTTTACCAAAACGTCGCTCCCGTTTCTGATAGTCGACAATGGCATTAATAAACTCCTCCTTGCTAAAATCCGGCCACAAAACAGGTGAGAAGTAGAATTCAGAATAAGCACACTGCCAAAGCAAAAAGTTGCTTATCCGTTGTTCTCCGCTTGTTCTAATTATCAGCTCTGGATCGGGTATCTCTCGCGTTGTAAGATATAACGAAAAGGTTGACTCGTTTATTGCTTCAATATCGAGTTTGCCGCCTATTACATCGGTACAAATATCCTTAACGGCTTTTATAATTTCCCAACGAGCACTATAACTGAGTGCAAGTGTTAGCACGAGTCCCGTATTATGCGAGGTATTGTTGATGGCCTTTTGCAATTTCTCTCGTACACTTACGGGTAGTGATTCTAAATCACCAACTGCATTTAGCTTTATGTTGTTTTTATTTAAACTGGGGGTTTCCGACTCGATTGTCGACACCAAAAGGGACATAAGCCCGTCAACCTCATCCTTTGGACGAGACCAATTCTCGGTTGAAAAAGCATATAGTGTTAAGTACTTGATCCCAAGTTCCGACGCAATTTCAACCGATGCGGTAACAGAGTTAACTCCCTTCCTATGTCCAAATAATCGCTGATTACCTAGTTTCCTAGCCCATCTCCCGTTTCCATCCATAATAATTGCAACGTGCTGTGGCACTCTACACTTATCTACAGACTCAACTGACAATTTCTTCATTCGCTTTTATAAGTATGCAGGGCAGGTTTTTTGCCCTAATTTCAACCGATAAGATACTACCAACCCGTAAAAAACAAACCAATCGTTAATTATCAATATCGACTTACTCGGGGTCTGGTTGCTATAACCATCTAACTCATCATTAATAGTTTTAGCCAATTGCGCTTCCAACCCCACTGTCAAACGGGATGTTGCTGCCAACTTTACTCCAGCCCCAAACGGAATTGCAGGCACAAAGTTGCCGTTGTAAAAATAGCATCCTATTCCAACGAGCAAATATGGTGAAAATATATTATCCTTCGACCTTAATGGATTAAAAGGGACAAAGTTTATCTCATATTTTACATCGATGTTGTAATATTGCTGATGAAAGCTGACATCTGGAGGTATTCCAGGAAGGAAGTAATCTATATTTGCCGAACTTCCAGAAAGCATACCTACTCCTCCAGATA
Source organism: uncultured Acetobacteroides sp. (assembly GCA_964292015.1). Lineage (GTDB taxonomy): Bacteria > Bacteroidota > Bacteroidia > Bacteroidales > ZOR0009 > Acetobacteroides. The sequence goes on along the minus strand of CAXYUU010000034.1, from coordinate 903 downwards.
TTCGAATGCTACTATAGCTACTAAGCAGTCTGCGATAGTGTACTCCAATATAGAAGGATGGCGAATTAAAGATATCCACATGGTTAAAATCGCCCAAATAGGAACTCGCGCCACACTGTAAGCCAACTTCATGAACTTCTTGTGCTCGAGTTTGAATTGACGGAACTAAAAACAACAAGAATATAGAAATCTTAAATACGTTATTTTTAAACATGCATTGTTACCTTCTGTACATTCTAGATTTTCGCCAATTTGATTTTTGATTGCCTATTTGGTACATAAGCCCCAGTATTACCGAGGTGTACGAGTCCTTGTTTTGAGAATACTTCGGATTGTTATAACCTTCAAGGTAATCTGTCATAGTAAACACGTAGTTAGCCTCTAAAAAAAAACGAACATCTTTTGCTATAGGTAAGGAACTACCAAATCCTATTGGAAAAACAGGTGTCATTGTTTTACCACCCTCATACCCCATAAGTGTTGCCTTTTCTAGTTTCGCATTTGGTTTTGGAACATAAAAACAGGCACCCACTCCAGCTTGAACATAAAGTGAAGGATAAATATTCCTCCCCCAACTATGCGATTTACTAAGATTAGACTTGTAAAAAAAAGGTTGTCTGTCAGGTATAATGTAATACACACCAATTGCAGAAACATCAGCAATTATTGTCGAGAAACTATACTTTCTAACATCGTTTCTAGATCCCTCGACGCTACCTGCAATTAACCCAACCGTTGCATTTAATCTTATTGAATATCGTGGATTAACATTATACTTATAAAAACCAACAATACCAGGTCGCTTTGATGCTTGTTAAATTACAGAAATCCCACCTGGGCTTCCTCCTTCTGCCCCTCCAATATCTTTAAATGCTGTAAGTTACGTTACCCCAAAACCAACCT
>CAXYUU010000033.1:0-15603 GCA_964292015.1 uncultured Acetobacteroides sp. | reverse complement strand
GTTATACGCTTACCAAAGAAAGCTAAATATTTACAAATCATCAAATGGTGACTTTACTTTTTGTAGGCTTTGCATGCTTACGTGGGTGTAGATTTCGGTGGTTTTGGAACTCTTATGCCCCAGGAGCTCCTGAATGTAGCGAAGGTCGGTACCTGCCTCCAACAGATGGGTTGCGTACGAGTGCCTTAGCCAGTGTAGCGTTACCTTTTTTTGTATGTTAGCTTTGCGTAGCGCCTGCTTCAAAACTTGTTCAAGGCTTGTTTCGCTATACTTTTCGCTCGGTTCCTGCCCTTCGAACAACCAAACATTTGGCCGGTACACCTTGTAGTACTCCCGTAGCAGGACTATTACCTTATCCGATATGGGTATCATCCTGTCTTTGTTCCCTTTTGCATTCAAGATCAAAAGCATGTTCCGCTTGCTGACGACATGTTCTAACTTTAAGTTCAGCAGCTCGCCACGGCGTAGCCCGCAGGCGTATATCAGGCTGAGCATGGTTCGATGCTTTAGGTTGGCCGATGCGCCAAGTATGGCCGCCACCTCCTCCTTGCTGAGCACGTTGGGCAGCTTGTGCTCGCGGCGAGGCCGTTCGAGCTGCTCTACCTCGAGCTTCGAGCCTTTAATGGTTTTAAAGAACAGCTTGGCGGCATTTACCGCCTGATTCTGGTAGGCAAAGCTGAGCCGATGCGGTATCATGTACTGGTAAACAAAGCGCTGCATGTCGTCGTTGGTGGCCTCGGCGCTGGTTTTGGGTTGGATAAACTGCAGGAAAACGGTAATGGCATGCACGTACGTTTTTACCGTCGATGAGCTGTACCGCTTATGCTCCATCCACCGCCTAAACTGCTCAATTTCGGGTAGGCTTTCGGAGGTTAAAGGTGGTAAGCTGGCTACTACCTCTGCGGGATTGAAGGAAGGTATGGGCTTTGCAGGTGCTACCTGTTGGTAAACGATGTAGGCCAGCCGGCTGTTAAAGTAGCTTTGCAGCAATTTCAGGTTTTGCCCGTAGTTGGGGATAACCCACCGGCAGCTGGTCTTATCCCATCGTACATACTTAAAGGTGCGGACAAACTCGATGTCAACCTCGTTCTTTGGCATTTTAAGGATGAGCTGCTTCGCCGTTACCTCCAGCCCTATTTCGCTATAGCTGCTCGATGGCGGTATATCCGTCACCTCGCTGGTTCGGGGGCTTGGCTGTGGCGCTGGTAGGCTGGCACCTGCAAAAAGTTCGATTAGCTGGCTATACGCTTTGCTGCTATTGGGTATATGCCATGCCTGTAGTGTTTTGCTCCATCGGGCATCGGGTATTTGCCTTACTTTTTGCACGGCATCGTTGCTGTATGCGAAGTCGATCCTGATGCGCTCTTCCCCGCGATGCATAATCTTTTCAGCTTTCATACCAGTTGGGGTTGGGTATACCTATCAAATATATGAATTTGCCTCTTACTGGTTTGCCTTTTTATCAAAAAACAGGATGAAAACAGGCTAGCTCCTGCGCACTTGTTGGCTGTAGTCTAAATCGGCACGTAAGGCTAGGCGAAGTATGTGGCTTCGACTTGGCGAGGTAGCAGGTATGTCGACCCCAACTAATCAGCTATCCTCAACAAATGCAGCTCGAGTATAACCCGTAGCCATTTTATGGCAGTTTTAACCCACGTTCTGCGCGAATTCGAATCTATCCAAGCAGGCTTATGCCTGCGTTAACGGTATGTCTTCCACAAAAAGTCAACCAGTATTATATCAGGCAAGCCCACGCTCAGCGGAGGCAAGCGCAAAAAAAAGATAGGCCACGAATACACGAATTGAATCCCATTCGTGTATTCGTGCCATTTATCCTGCAGCAAACTATCTGAATTGGGATTAAGGGATTAAAGGATTGGTGGATTAGCTGGAATATAGTATTGGGATATGGATTAATCCCGTAATCCTTAAATCGGACTAATCCAAATTCAGACAGTAATCGCTACGCTAGGTGCGAGACGCTACGCACAACAGATGAAAGCAATGAAGCCTCCCTTTTTATCACCCTTATAGCTCACCAACACCCACCACCTTCTGCGTCCATTTGCGCAAGCTGCGGGAAAAAATTGGTTTAATCGCTACTCACCACCGTCCCATTTATGGGACGGTAAATGCAGCAGCCCATATTTCTCCCGCTGATATCGCAGATTAACGCAGATCTTTACTACAAGCGGCTGGGGGGTATGGGTTAATCCAGTAATCCGTAAATCGGATTAATCCAAATTCAGACGGTAATCGCTACACACGGCAGGTGATAGCAACGAAGCCTCCCTTTTTATCACCCTTATAGTTCACCAACACCCACCACCTTCTGCGTCCATCTGCGCAAGCTGCTGGAAAAATTGGCTTAATCGCTACTCACTACCGTCCCATTTATGGAACGGTAAATGCAGCAGCCCATATTTCTCCCGCTGAATGCGCAGATTAACGCAGATCTTTACTACAAGCGGCTGGGGTATGGGTTAATCCAGTAATCCGTAAATCGGACTAATCCAAATTCAGACGGTAATCGCTACGCTAGGTGCGAGACGCTACGCACGACAGGTGAAAGCAATCCTGCCTCCCTTTTTATCACCCTCATAACTCACCAATACCCACCACCTTCTGCGTCCATCTGCGCAAGCTGCGGGAAAAATTGGTTTAATCGCTACTCACTACCGTCCCATAAATGGAACGGTAAATGCAGCAGCCCATATTTCTCCCGCTGATATCGCAGATTAACGCAGATCTTTACTACAAGCGGCAGGGGGGGATGGGTTAATCCAGCAATCCGTAAATCGGACTAATCCAAATTCAGACGGTAATGGCTAAGCTAGGTGCGAGACGCTACGCGCAGCGGGTGATAGCAACGAAGCCCCCCCTTTTTATCACCCATTCACCAACACCCACCACCTTCTGCGTCCATTTGCGCAAGCTGCGGGAAAATTGGATTACTCCCCAACGGCTAGGTGCGAGACGCTACGCTCAGCAGCCGTGTCAAAAGCCTCAACCCACATATCAGACGCATTTTCGAAAATACAGGGAGTACTACGGATGCCTCCTTAAGGTTTAAAACCGAAACCTTCGATCTTATGGTAACGAGATGCCATCTGAACATACACAGAGGGCATCTGAAACTTTAGAGAAGGCATCTGAAGCTTCGAAGAAAGCATCTGAAAACCCAAACTTCGCATCTGAAACACTAAACTCCCCATCCGAAACCAGATAAAGCGCGTCTGACACGAAAGAGTTCGCATCTGATGCTCAAGAGATGGCATCTGACGCTCAAGAGATGGACTCTGACGCGACAGAGAAAGGATCTGAAACCACAGAGAAAGCATCTGAAATCGCAGAGAAGGAATCTGAAACCACAGAAAAAGAATCTGAAGCTCAAGAGATGGCATCTGAAACCAAACAGATGGCATCTGAAACGAAACAGTTGCCGTCTGACAGAAAATAGAGGCAGTCTGACGCGAAAGAGACGGGGTAAAATTGAAAATAGCCGCTATTTAAAATTTACCCTCGCTGGAAACGAAACCTGTTTAGCTTAAAAAATGCCAAATATGCTTCATTTCGAAAAATAACGCCCGAATAATCAAAAAATGCAGGTTTCGTTTAGCACAACTGTATCTTTATTTAGCTTCGTTTTAACGAGTAGGCTTTCCTTCTGTTTCGAATTCGATTTTACACCCAACCGTAAAAAAACCGGGAAAGTAAAAATGGGGCTCCGGCTACCCCATTTTCAGGTTGCACAGGTAAGTTTCGTGGCAAAAATATATGGAAAGTTCCCCCTATGCGCGACTATCGGTTAGCCATATCGCACAAAAAAGGGGAAAGGTAAAAGACATTCAAGGCCAGGTATTTCACCTTTAAGATTTGATTAGAGAGCGAGCTAACTTTTAAATTGATTGGTTATTACCATTCAGAGCAGGCTTACTCTCAAAGCTTGCTTTTTTAAAGATGTATCATTTTTCATATAGTCACTATGCTTATTCGGAGCAAATTCCGCTCCTTACCAAGGAGGTGCCCGTAGGGCGGGATGGTTTTCTTTACAAGAAAGCCAAGTAATGGTGCGCTTAACCTCAAAAAGGCGAGCAGCACAGGTACAGCTCAGCGCTGGCAGCTTCGAACTTATCAGGATGGAGGTTTATCAATTGGCATACAGCTTAAGCAGCTGCAAGTAGGCTACAACACCACCGCTTAAGAGCCGCAAACCAGCTAACTTTCGTATAAAACAGCTTAAATATCTAGCCAAAAAAGTAGGAATATTCAATAATCATTTACATCTTTGTGTTCAGTCTATTTTAATTATAAGTATAAAGTTATCTAATTCATGCAACATTTTAAGCTGAAAACTGGGGAATTAACCCTATCGAACCAAACAATTTTGCCGAAAAAAAGTGCGAACTTCTCATTTCATATGAGCTTGCTATTTTTCACCGCATTCGCCTGTTACTTTACCGCTAATGCGTTCCTTCAGGTATTCTACCTCGAGAGCTTACCTTACACCTATCTCCTTCTGCTTTTGGCATCGCTTCTTTCCATCTATAAAACTATTTTAGACAAAAGCAGTGCCGAATGCTCAAACATCCCCGTAGAAAACATTCGGGTGGTACGATTTCGAACGTCTACCTATAGCAAAATTGTAAAAGCCCTCTTCTCCTCGTGCTACCCAACGGCCGAATTCGTGGCCAACGACGGAGAGGTGACAAAAATTCGCGTTAAGCTCGAAAAAATCAACCTTATTCAGTTCAAGTTTGAGCTCGTAAAAAGGGATATTCGCATCGAAGAGTACTAAGCAACAGCCATTCATTAAAAAAAAGCAGATTTCTTTAACACGAATAAACGGATTTGTAGCTCGCAAAGAACAATTAAGTCGCTAGTTAGGTGTCAAAGTTGGGTAGAATCACCACCACCGCCTTTCGAATTAAACAACTTTGCCGAAGATGAATCCAAAAGTTAAAGAGTTTAGGGAGTACCGCCAAAAGATGAACGAGAAGATTCTTTCGAAGAACAACCTCGTTATCAAGCGTATCTACAATATCGACACCAATACGTATCAGGAGGGGGCGCTATCGACCCGCGAGAAGGAGCTGATGGGGCTGGTTGCCTCCATGGTGCTTCGTTGCGACGACTGCGTAAGGTATCACCTCGAAACCTGCTTCGAGATCGGGCTCAACACCGATCAGATAATGGAGGCCTTTTCGGTAGCCAACCTTGTTGGTGGCACCATTGTCATACCTCACACCCGCCGCGCACTCGAATACTGGGAGGCGCTACAAGAGGAGTAAAAAATCTCCTAAACCCTGTAAGTTTTCGCTTAGAGGGTTTACTTTTGTGTAACGTTTTCACCCGACCAACGTCTTAACTCCACAATAGCTATACTCATGCCGTACATTGCACACCAGAACGTGCGTTAAACACCTTCACAAGCCTTGTACGCCTGCTAAAACAAACCTAATTACTGAATGAAAAAGCTTCTTTTCAGCCTGCTGGTGCTCTTCGCTTTTGGAGCATCGGCAAACGATAGCGCTCCCTTATGGATGCGCTACCCCTCCATCTCACCCGATGGAAAAACCATCGCCTTTACCTATAAGGGCGATATCTATACGGTTGCGCTAAACGGGGGACGCGCCACCCAGCTAACCACCAACACGGCATACGACTACATGCCCATTTGGAGTCCCGATAGCAAAACCATTGCCTTCGCAAGCGATCGCAACGGCAACTTCGACATCTACACCATGTCGGCCGAAGGGGGAACTCCTAAGCGTATTACCTCCAACTCGGTGGGCGAGCTGCCTCGCACCTTTACCCCCGATGGTAAGGAGATCCTTTTCCTTGCACAAATTATGGATAAGGCAAATAGCCGTCAGTTTCCCGACAGGGGAATGCGCGAGCTCTACGCCGTTTCGGTAGATGGAGGTCGCCCACACCAGGTGCTTACCACCACCACCGAAGACCCCTCGTTCGATAAGAGCGGCAAGCTGATGGCCTACCACGACTTTAAGGGGTACGAAGATCCCTTGCGTAAGCACCACACCTCGCCGGTAACGCGCGATATCTGGGTTTACAACACCCAAACAAAGAAGCACACCAAGATAACCAGCTTTGGAGGAGAAGATCGCACCCCCATCTTTGGCGATGATGGCAAAACGCTTTACTACCTCAGCGAGCAGTTTGGCGACTTTAACGTTGTTAAAACCAGCATCGACAATCCAACCAAGGTGGAGCAGCTTACCTTCTTTAAGAAGAACCCTATTCGCTTCCTAACCAAATCGAACGATAACACCTTTGCCTTTGGCTACGGTGGCGAGCTGTACACCTACAAGGAGGGCGGCAAACCCGAAAAGGTAGCTGTATCCATCGTAAACGATCAGGTGGAGAACACAATTGTAAACAATGACATAACCAATGGCGCCAGCGGAATGGCCGTTTCGCCTAATGGTAAAGAGGTGGCCATCATCCTTCGTGGCGATGTGTACGTTACCTCGGTAGAGTACGCAACCACCAAGCGCATCACCAACACGCCCGAGCAGGAGCGTAGCGTAAGCTTTAGCCCCGACGGACGTAGCCTGGTGTATGCTGGCGAGCGCAACTGCAAGTGGCAGGTGTACACCTCAACCCTTGTAAAGAAGGATGAACCTTTCTTCGCCACATCAACATCAGTTAAGGAGGAAACGCTGGTTTCCATCGCCGAAGATGCCTTCCAACCCACCTACTCGCCCGACGGAAAAGAGGTTGCCTTCCTAAAGGATAGGGTAACGCTAAGCGTTATCAACCTAAAGAGCAAAAAGATTCGCGATGTGGTAGATGCCAAGTACAACTACTCGTACAGCGATGGAGACCAAGACTACAGCTGGTCGCCCGATAGCAAATGGTTCCTAGTTAAGTTCTTCGAAAACGGAGGATGGGGAAGCGTAGACATAGGTCTGATAAAAGCCGACGGAACAGGCTCCATCACCAACCTTACCAACAGCGGCTATGGCGACGAAAATCCCAAGTGGATGATGAACGGCAAGTCGATGATTTGGATGAACGACAAGCAGGGTTTCCGCAGCCACGGTGGTGGCGATTCTCAGGGAGATGTCTACGGCATGTTCTTTACCAAGAAAGCGTGGGACACCTTTAAGATGAGCAAGGAGGAGCTGGAGGTTCAAAAAGAATCGGAAAAGCTGGCAAAAAAAGATAAGAAGGAGAAAAAGGAGGAGGATACCAAGAAAGATACCACCGCCACTACCCCTATCGACATTGACCTCAACGACATCGAAAGCCGCGTGGAGCGCCTAACCATCAACTCGTCGAGCATTTCGGATGCGGTGCTTACCCCCGACGGCGACAAGCTGTACTACCTAAGCCGCTTCGAAAAGGGATTCGACCTTTGGGTTAACGAGCTGAAGGAGGACAATACCAAGCTGGTTATGAAGTTTGATGGCTACAGCGGCAACCTGGTAATGGACAAGGATGGTAAAAACCTATTCCTTGTAGCAGGAAGCTCTATCAACAAGATCGAGATAGCCTCGGGCAAGAAGACGACCATTTCGTACAAGGCGCCTAAAACCATCGACTATCCAGCCGAAAGAAGGTACATCCTCGACCACACCATCCGACTGGTGGAAAAGAAATTTTACGATCCTAAGCTCCACAACGTAGACTGGAACTACTACCATCAGGAGTATGGTAAGATGCTTCCCTACATTAACAACAACTACGACTTTGCCGAACTGCTCAGCGAATTGCTAGGCGAGCTAAACGGATCGCATACCGGCGGAAGATACTCTCCTGCCCCATCGCAAAGCGCCGATCAAACGGCTACCCTCGGACTCATCTACAACGACACCTACACCGGCGATGGCCTAATGGTTGCCGAGGTAATTAAGAAGGGTCCATTTACAACCGACAAAACTAAGGTTAAGCCAGGCGTGGTAGTAGCCACCATCGATGGCGACACCCTTAAGGCTGGTGCCGACTACTTCCCCATGCTCAACCGTAAGGCTGGCAAGGCTACCGTAATCGGTTTGGTTGATCCAAAAACAGGCGATCGCTGGGAAGAAATCGTGAAGCCAATTAGCAAGAACAACGAGGGCAATCTCCTTTACGACCGCTTTGTGGAACGTCAAGAGGCGTATGTCGATTCGCTTTCGAACGGTAGAGTTGGCTACGTACATGTTAGAGGCATGAACAGCGACAGCTTCCGCGAAACCTACTCGAAAACCCTAGGCAAGTTCCGTAATAAGGAAGCGCTTATTGTTGATACCCGCTTTAACGGCGGAGGCTGGTTGCACAACGACCTGGCCATCCTGCTTAACGGTAAGAAGTATGCCGAGTTTGCTCCTAGAGGTCGCTTTATTGGCGACGAACCTGCCACGCAGTGGAATAAACCTTCGGCAGTTATCACCTCGGAAGGTAACTACTCCGATGCTCACGGATTCCCCTACGCCTACAAAGCGCTGAAGATTGGTAAAATCATTGGCAAGCCTGTAGCAGGAACCATGACTGCCGTATGGTGGGAAAATCTACAAGATCGTACCCTCACCATTGGCGTACCTCAAGTAGGCGTTCGCGATATGAACGGAAACTACCTGGAGAACCAAACCCTACAGCCCGACATCGAGGTAGACTATACCCCCGAAGATGTGGCCAACGGTATCGATCCTCAAATTGAAAGAGCCGTTAAGGAGCTGTTGAAGAAGTAGAATAAATTAATACCAAATCAGAACAGTATCACCAACCTGACAGGCAATGTCATTAATTAAGTGCAAAGTTCAATCAGCGCTGTCATTCCGGGCTTGTCCCGGAATCTAAAGAGGAATCCAATAGATTCTAAAAAAGGCCCTTCGGGCAATTCTTTAGATTAGCTACGCTGAACTCGCTTTGCTCGGTTCCGTGACAAGCACGGGATGACACTCCGAGGAAAGATTTTTCCTTAACTTAATGACATACCCCTAACAGGATCTACAACGGTGATTTTGTAACGATTAAACCAACCATACATGAAGAAGTTTTTAATTGCATTGGTAGCCTTTATCGGATTTGGCTCGGCGCAAGCCCAGGAGTCGCCGCTATGGCTACGCTACCCCTCCATCTCGCCCGATGGAAAAACCATCGCCTTTACCTACAAGGGCGACATCTACACCGTACCAGCAGCTGGCGGTAAAGCCCAAAGCATTACCACCAACCCAGCCTACGACTACCTGCCTGTTTGGAGTCCCGATAGTAAAACTATCGCCTTTAGCTCGGACCGTAACGGCAACTTCGACGTGTTTACCGTACCTGCCGAAGGAGGAACGCCTACCCGTTTAACCACCAACTCGGCAAAGGAAAAGGTTCAAACCTTTACCCCCGATGGAAAGAACGTCATATTTACCGCATCGATTCAAAAGCCGGCCAAAAACCAGCAGTATCCTGCGGCCTACCTTGTCGAAGCCTACTCGGTTCCGGTAAAAGGTGGACGTTCGACGCTGCTTACCTCGGCATCGGGCGAAAACCAGTTCTACACCAACGATGGGAAGACGGTTTACTACAACGATATCAAGGGACAGGAGAACGAATGGCGCAAGCACCACACCTCGTCGGTTGCCCGCGACATCTGGAGATGGAACATCCCCACCAACACCTTTACCCAGCTAACGGTTGAGGGTGCCGAAGATCGTAACCCGGTACTTACCGCCGACGAGAAGACGCTATACTACCTATCGGAAAACTCCGGTTCGTTCAACATTTGGAAAATGGACGTGGCCAACCCCAAGAGCATCTCTAAGGTTACCTCGTTTACCAAAGACCCTATCCGCTTCCTCTCCATCTCGAAAACCAACGTGCTAGCGTTTAGCCAAAACGGCGAGCTCTACACGCTTGCCCAAGGCGGAACACCTGCCAAGGTAAAGGTGTCCATCATTAACGATGGCGACAACAAGATCGAAAAGCAAACCCAACGCAGCGGCCTATCCGAAGCGGTGGTATCATCAAACGGTAAGGAGATTGCCTTTGTGGTACGTGGCGACATCTACGTAACATCGGTAGACTACGGCACCACCCGCCGCATCACCAACACCGCTAGCCAAGAGCGCAGCCCTTCGTTTAGCCCCGATGGCCGCATGTTGGTTTACGCCGGATTCCGCAACGGAAGCTGGAACCTCTACACCGCAACCATTGCCAAGGCAAGCGAGCCTTTCTTCTTTGCGGCATCATCCGTTAAGGAGGAGCCCCTACTCGAAAGCGCCGACGAAACCTTCCAGCCCATCTTCTCGCCTAAAGGTGGCGAGGTGGCCTACCTATCCGATAGAACCAAAATCAACATTATCGACGTAAAGACTAAGGCAACCCGTCAGATAACCGATGGCAGCAAGAACTTCTCGTACTCCGATGGCGACATCAGCTTCGACTGGTCGCCCGACGGTAAGTGGCTTACCCTTGCCTACATCGACAAGCTTCGCCAGGGATATAACGACATCGGCATTGTTAGCGCTAAGGGTGGCGAGGTAAAAAACATCACCCTTTCGGGCTACATGCAGGATAATCCAAAATGGATGATGGGTGGCGATATCATCCTGTTCACCTCCGATAGATTTGGTATGAGAGCGCACGGATCGTGGGGCTCGGAAAACGACGTCATGGGCGTTTACACCAACAAGGCCGCCTTCGATAAGTCGAGGCTGTCGCAGGAGGATCTAGACCTTATTAAGGAGCAGGAAAAAATGAAGAAGGAGGCCGAAAAGAAGGCTGCCGATGCTGCTAAAAAAGGCAAGAAGGACGATAAAAAAGATACCAAGAAGGGTAGCAAGAAAGACGCAAAGGTTGCAGCCGACTCTACCAAGAAGGATGCTAAACCCGAGGTGAAGGATATCAAGCTGGAGCTAAACGGTATCGAGGATCGCATCGAGCGCCTTACCGTTAACTCATCGAGCCTATCGGATTACGTGATTACCCCCGACGGCGAAAAGTTGTACTACCTAGCCTCGTTCGAGGGCGGATACGACCTTTGGGTTAACGAGCTCCGCAAGAACGAAACCAAGCTGGTACAAAAGCTCAACGGACGTGGCGGATCGCTGGTACTCGATAAGGATGCCAAAAACCTATTCGTTATCGCATCGAGCGGCATCTCCAAAATAGATATCGCCAGCGGTAGCAAAAAATCGGTTTCGTTTGCAGCCGATGTAGAGGTTGATGGCGCTGCCGAACGTGCCTACATGTTCGAGCACGTGTACAAAACCGTGAAGAGCAAGTTCTACCGTACCGACCTTCACGGCGCCGACTGGGAGTACTACAAGGCCAGCTACGCCAAGTTCCTACCCTACATCAGCAACAACTACGACTTTGCCGAGTTGCTCAGCGAGCTGCTAGGCGAGCTTAACGCCTCGCACACCGGTAGCAGCTACCGCGCAACCAAGGAGAACGCCGACAACACCGCTCGCCTTGGCCTACTTATGGATATGACCTACACCGGCGAAGGTGCACAGGTTGCCGAAATTATCAAGAATGGTCCATTCGACCGTCAAACCTCGAAGGTTAAGTCCGGATCTATCCTAATCAGCATCGATGGCAAGCCCATCGTTGCCGGCGAAGACTACTACCCGCTGCTCAACCAAAAGGCTGGCAAGCGCGTAATGCTTACCTTTAAAGATGCCAAGGGAACCAGCTGGGATGAGGTGGTTAAACCTATCAGCGCAGGTGTCGAAAGCGACTTGATGTACGACCGTTGGGTAGACAACCGCCGCGCCGAGGTGGAAAAACTCTCGGGTGGACGCCTAGGCTACGTGCACATCCGCTCGATGGCCGACGCTAGCTTCCGCACCACCTTCTCCGACGTATTCGGACGCTACAACGATAAGGACGGAATTGTGATCGACACCCGTTTTAACGGTGGTGGCCGCATGCACGAGGATATCGAAGCGCTATTTAGCGGCACCAAGTACCTCGAGCAGGTGCCACGTGGCCAGTACGTAGGCCTACAGCCAACCAAGCGTTGGACCAAGGCATCCATCATGCTAATCGGCGAAGCCAACTACTCCAACGCGCACGGAACCCCTTGGGTGTACCAGCACATGGGTATCGGCAAGCTCGTGGGCATGCCTACTCCAGGAACCATGACCAGCGTATGGTGGGAAAACATGCAGGATAACTCCATCACCTACGGTATTCCAATTATCGGATACCGCACCAAGGAGGGAAAATTCCTCGAAAACACCCAGCTCGAACCCGACTACAAGGTGGCTAACCAGTCTACCATTCTCGATGCAGGTCGCGACCAGCAAATCGAGGAGGCCGTAAAGGAGCTACTTAAAGATATCGACGCGAACAAGTCGAAAACATGGTAACATGTAGCAGCAGCAATTGAAATTAGCTGAAGAGGGCGGGTAGAAATACTCGCCCTCTTTATTTTATATAAGACGGTGAATGTCCGTTGCCGCAAAATCCCAAGGCAGCTAAATTAAAAGGGTATATAGCCAACTCCGTAATGCGAACATTTCAAAAATTGGTTCCCCCCCTCATTAGGTTAAGCGCGAAGTTGAATCAGCGTAGCTAATCTTAAGAGGAATCCTATAGATTCTAAAAAGCCCTTCGGGCAACTTCATTAGATTAACTACGCTGAACTCGCGTTGCTCGGTTCCGTGACAAGCACGGGATGACACTCCGAGGAAAGTTTTTTCCTTAACTCAATGATATTACCCCTCAACTACGCCCCTTCCCCAAAAATATCCAAGGATAGCAGGCCTAAAATGGAGCATATTGGGTAGAAACGGGCAGCGAAAATGCCAAATTAAAGGGGAAAGAGGAGCTTGCATGCCAGTAAATATCCATCTAAACCGTAGAGCAATCATTTTCGGGGTGGTAAATGCTCACTTTTCCATACAACATCCCATTTACAGGGGTGTGTAGGGGCAAAAATTAAAGCAACGAGCCTATTTACACCTGCATTTTTTGCGTATACCAGTAGCAAGTAAAAACTGCATGCGCAGGATTCAAATCATACCGGGTTAGTAAAAAAATGCGCTGCATTATTCGAATGATACCGGTATATCCAAAAAACCGCATTGCATTTTTTGCATATACCAGTAGTAACAAAAAAATGCAGCGCAGTTTTTATGTAAACGGGTAGCAACAAAAAACTGCAACAGTTTTTGGATTCATCAACGGTTATTTTGCCTCTAAACGGGGTGGTAAATAGCAGAAATTGCTTTAGCTTGGGTAAGTAGGGGCATGTAAAAGGCACATACTCCTCCACGATGGCCTTTTACGGGGGTGTATTTTAATTCGGAATCCTATTTTTGGTAATAAATGACGTAGTAGCTACGCTGCAATTAGGGAAATGCCTATCTAAATAGGGTTGCCATCGTAAACCATCGCAAAGCGGCTGGATATAGAGTAGGTATGCACCTCCTCATCAAAAATAGCAGTATAGAATTAGGGAAAGTGTCCACCAGCGGTTATCGTGCTGCTCCTGCATTCCTGCATCTGCGCAACCGAAGTGGTTTATCAGAAGTAGCGCCACCGCTACATGCCCGTGTGGTTTTGCTGGCGGTTTTCGAGGTAGCTGAGTACTACCCTATCCATAAACAAAAGGAAAAGAATGAAGAAGGCGACCCCGGCAGCCACGTAGCCGCTAATGGTAAACTCGGCATACTTGGGATAATACGTGTTGACAACAAAGCTGGCCACAAATACTACCACGGTAAGCAGGGCAAGCACAATGGCCGAGCGGGCAAGCATCTTTACCTGTATCTTAAAGGCCAAATTACGGGCAATGCGTGCGTTTACCCCCTGAACAAAATTCTTGGGAAGCGCGTAGCCCGGATCTTGATGCATGGTGCTATCGAATAGCTCGTCGAAATTATGTTGCTTCATGATGTTACCCCCAGATCTCTTGTTTTACAAATGTAAGCTTTTCCCGCAATATGGCTCGTGCACGCGAAAGGTAGCTTTTCACCGTCCCCTCGGGCATGCCGGTAACCTCTTCGATCTCCTTATACGAGAACTCTTCGAGGTAGAATAGCGTAAGCACCACCCGGTATTGCGGAGGGAGCTCCTCCACCTTCCGGAGTAGCAGCTGGCGGGCATCCTCGTCGAGGGTAAAGGGCCGATCTTCGTCGGCCTTTGCCCCTACCTCGCGCTCCAGCGCCAGCGAATCGTCCATCGACACCTCCTGCAGCTGCTTGCGCTTGCGCAGGTAGTTAATGCCGTGGTGGTAGGCAATGGAGGCAATCCAGGTAGAGAACTTGGCCTGTCCGCGAAACTCCCCCAGCTTCTGGTACACCTTCACAAATACATCCTGACAAACGTCGGCTGCGTCGTCGTCGCTGAGTACCATACGCCTAACAATATGCAGCACCAGCTTCTGGTGAATGTTCACCAGGTAGCTAAAGGCCGACATGTTGCCGTTTAGTACTTGTTGTATGAGCTCAGCGTCGTTCATTGTGGGTATAGGACGTCAATATCGCCAAAAAGGTTGCAGCATCCATCACTTTTTCTTCAGAAAACCAGCTTTTAGAAAAAAGTATCCCCACCTGCAACCTTTCGATGCCCAGCCGTGTCATATGGGCAAATCAAAAAATCAACACAATGGATGCAATACTGGTAACCGGAATCGTATTTTACGGATTCTACTTCATCTTTAAGCTTTGGTCGGACCATACGGTAAAGAAAATGCTCATCAAGAACAACCTGATCGACCAGTCGGATAAGCTAATTGTAAAGGAATCACCATCGGCCGAGCAGAATAGCCTGCCAACGCTAAAGTGGGGATTGGTGCTTCTTGCCCTAGGGGTTGGTTCGGTGGTATCGGCCTCCTTCTACCCCTTCCTGAAGACTTACGAGGAGAGCTGGTACATGATCGAATGGATCATTCCAGGCATCGTACTCATCTTTGCCTCGCTGGGATTCCTATCGTACTTCTTTATTTCTCAAAAGATGAAAAAGTAGCAGACAGCACATCGTATCAAGCAAAAAGGGGGCAACCGTAACGGTTAGCTCCCTTTTTTTACGATCATCTGGCAGCGCTGGCAGTCGAATTCGAGCCTAAAGCGCTGCCCGTTGTTATCGAGGAACAGCGGCTCCTGCAGCTTCGTGGCGGTCGCGGTTTTCAGGCATGCCCCCAGCTCGTAGCGTAGGCAGTACTTGGTGGTCATCAACCTTGCCCCCTCGGCATGCGAAAGCTCGTAGCCCTCGTCGATTTGCAAAACGCCGTGCCGTTCGTAAAACTTACGCGATAGCGAGTTTACCACGTTGGCCGAGTAGTCGAGTATTTTTTCGGGATAGGGAATATCGCTAGGTACGATAGCAACGCCAGCCTTGGGCAAGCTCTCCATCCGCTTCTGTACGATCATTTCGAGCAGCTCGCGGCGGTAGCCGTTCAGCGTCGACATGGGAATAAACGGAACCTCGGGGCAGTCGACGCTTACGCGCACCACCTCAAACATTCCACCACCCGACTTGCTCAGCTGCTGCTCGATATTCTGCAGCGCCCGATCGGCCTTTTGGGCAATTTCAAAAACCTCCTCGGCCACCAGCTCGGCACTAAAGCCATCGGCATCCTGCGCCACAATGGATACCCTGCCATCGGCATACTTAAAGCTGATGCTGATATCCACCAGCCGCTCGGTGGTGCTG
>CAXYUU010000032.1:0-15711 GCA_964292015.1 uncultured Acetobacteroides sp. | reverse complement strand
CTCAGTGTCGAGATGCAGGAAGTTGGCCGCTAGAAGTGATGGGGAAACTAATCGTGACATCGGTTGATTTTTTTTACAAAAGTAGAAAAAGGCGGGAAATCCGCCTAGTTCTTACTGTAAGTATCCTTTCAACATCTTATCTTTTGCCAGACTTTTAAGCTTTTTAAGCGCTTTTTCTTTTATCTGGCGAACCCGCTCTCGGGTAAGATCGACCTTTAACCCAATTTCGTCGAGCGTATGGGGGTGGTTGCCATTCAACCCAAAGTAAAGCTGTAGAATAATCGATTCCCTGTTGGCCAGCGATCCTAGTATTCGGTGTACTTCGGTTTTAAGCGAGTCGTACGTCATGTCTCCATCGGGTGTTTGCTCGTCGACATTTAGGAGTATGTCGTGTAGCGCCATATCCTCATCCGATCCAATAGGGGCATCCATTGATATAGGGCGCGAGGAACTTTTTAGCACCTCTCTAATTTCGCGAGGTCCAATCTCTACAACCTCCGATATTTCTTCAATCGACGGCTCGCGTTCGAACTGCTGCTCGAGTTCGGCAAATGCTTTGTTGATCTTATTAAGCGAGCCAATTTTATTTAAGGGGAGCCTTACAATTCGCGCCTGCTCGGCAAGCGCTTGTAAAATTGCCTGACGAATCCACCATACTGCATACGAAATAAACTTAAATCCGCGGGTATCGTCAAATCGTTGGGTTGCCTTAATTAAGCCCAAGTTACCTTCGTTAATTAAATCGGAAAGGGTAAGTCCTTGGTTTTGGTATTGTTTGGCAACCGATACAACAAATCGCAGGTTTGCTCGAATTAATTTTTCTATTGCTTTGGGGTCACCTTGTCTAATTCTTCTGGAAAGTAAAATCTCCTCTTCGGCTGTTATTAGGTCTTCCTTCCCAATTTCATGTAGGTACTTGTCTAAAGATGGTGTTTCTCTGTTTGTTACCTGCTTAGTAATTTTAAGCTGCCTCATACTTTAAGTTTGGTTAGCAGAATTTAGTTAAATATAGGTGAAAAAAATGGGACTTTAAACAAGGGTCTGTTAATGAATGAACTTTAATTCTTCTTTTTACTCAGATTCAACAAAAAAGTTAGATAAAAGTTGCAATTTCTTTAGAGTTGTTCTATTATTGCAGAGATTTAATTCTTCTAATTAAAATCAACCCCCTTTCGTTATTCAAGAGTTTTTCTCACTACAATTCCCTGGATAAGCATTCAAACGGAATAATTCATAGTTCATATATGTATGATATTTTAGAGCTGAACAGCAAGCTGCTACCCGACTTAAAGGAGATAGCAAAGCAGCTTAATATTAAGCGTGTCGATTCGCTTAAAAAACAAGACTTGATATATAGGATATTGGATGAGCAAGCCTTACAGGCAGCCACTGCGACTCCTCAAAAAGAACCATCTGCACGTCGAAAGGTGGAAAGTCCAAAGAAAGAGACTAAACCAGCACCCGTAGATGAGACTCCAATAGTAGAAGAACCCGCTAAGGTTGTTCAGGTACCTCAAGTTGCCGATAAGCCGAGCTCACAGCCCGACGATCTAAAAATAAAGCGCGAACGCCTTAAAAAAGTAAACGTTCGTTTCGAGCGTGTTGTTGGATTTAGTGGAGATAGCTCATCCGCTCCCGATGCCGCTTCGCAAAATGCAGATCAACCTCAAGGAAGACCTGAAAGGGTATTTCCTCGTCAGCAAGAAAATAAGCCACGTCAGGAAAAAACGCCTAACCGTCAACAGGTGGCACCTCGCACTTTTGGACAAAAGCAAGGATCCGTCGAAAAGGTTGTGTTAGACGAAATTATTGAAGATACCTACGCCGAAACGGCCATCTCGGTAGACGAAGATGGTGATGTTTTTTCTCCTTCAGAGGTTAAGGTGATTGGCGATGATACAGCTATGGCTATCATGCCCGATGATCTTTTTGACACCCGCAGTCAGGAGCCCCAACCCAATGTTGTTGCTAAGAAGAACGACCGTTACGAGTTTGATGGACGAATTACCGCTACCGGAGTTCTTGAAATCATGCCCGATGGTTATGGCTTTATGCGCTCATCGGATTACAACTACCTGAACTCGCCAGACGATATTTATGTTTCGATGTCGCAGATCAAACTTTTTGGTCTGAAGACAGGAGATGCCATTACCGGAGAAATCCGTCCTCCTAAAGAAGGAGAGAAGTACTTTCCTTTAATTAAGGTACAGTCTATTAACGGGCGCGATCCTGACTTTATTCGCGACCGTGTGCCTTTCGACTACCTTACCCCTTTATTCCCAACCGAAAAATTCACGCTCGTAGGCAAAGGACATAACAACCTTTCGACTCGTGTTGTCGATCTTTTTGCGCCAATTGGCAAGGGACAAAGAGGGCTTATCGTTGCACAGCCCAAAACGGGTAAAACGATGCTTTTAAAGGAGATTGCCAACGCAATTGCCGATAATCATCCCGAAGTGTATATGATCGTGCTTCTTATCGACGAACGTCCAGAGGAGGTTACCGACATGGCTCGTAGTGTAAAGGCTGAGGTTGTTGCCTCTACTTTCGATGAGCCTGCCGAACGTCACGTTAAGGTTGCCAATATCGTACTCGAAAAGGCTAAGCGTCTTGTCGAATGCGGTCACGATGTGGTGATTCTTCTTGATTCGCTTACACGCCTTGCTCGTGCTTACAATACAGTTCAGCCAGCTTCGGGTAAGGTGCTTTCTGGTGGGGTCGATGCCAATGCGCTTCATAAGCCTAAACGCTTTTTTGGTGCTGCCCGTAATATCGAAAACGGTGGTTCGCTTACCATTCTGGCAACAGCACTTACCGATACTGGCTCTAAGATGGACGAAGTGATTTTCGAAGAGTTTAAGGGTACCGGTAACATGGAGCTTCAGCTTGATAGGAAGCTTTCTAATAGAAGAGTATTCCCTGCCGTTGACGTTACCCTTTCGAGTACTCGTCGCGACGATCTGCTTATGGATAAGGAGACGCTACAACGTATTTGGATACTCCGAAACTATCTTTCGGACATGAACTCAGTTGAGGCGATGACATTCCTCCGAGATCGACTCTCAAAAACACATTCAAACGAGGAGTTTTTAATCTCAATGAATAACGATTAAGTAAATTTGAAGGTGACCTTAGGGTCACCTTTTTCGTTAAATATGGTTATATCTAGTTTTTTGTTCTGATATTTTAATCCTTCAAATAGCTGTAATACCTGCAATTGGATTGTTATTTAATTAGCAGGTACATTGATTAGTAGGTCAAATGGGGCTTGTAAGGTGTCTGCTCTCCTATTTTTCCTTATTTTTGTACCACGACTAAAGCAAATGCTTATTCCTTAATAAATTAAGTGACGATGACAAAAAGCAAAAAGTTCATTACCTGTGATGGTAACTACGCCGCTGCGCATATATCTTATATGTTCAGTGAAGTAGCCGCTATTTATCCTATCACTCCTTCGACAACTATGGCGGAGCTAGTTGATGAATGGGCTGCAGGCGGGAAGAAAAACATCTTTGGGGAGACCGTGAAAGTTGTTGAAATGCAATCTGAGGCAGGAGCCGCAGGTGCACTTCATGGATCTCTTCAGGCAGGAGCACTAAGCACCACATTTACGGCATCTCAAGGTTTGATGCTAATGCTACCGAACATGTATAAAATTGCGGGCGAAATGCTTCCTGCTGTTTTTCATGTTTCTGCACGTGCATTGGCTGCTCAAGCTCTTTCAATCTTTGGCGACCACCAAGACGTAATGGCCGCTCGTCCAACCGGATTTGCGATGATCGCTACGGGTTCGGTACAAGAGGTGATGGATCTTTCTGGGATTGCCCACCTTGCTGCAATTAAAACACGCATTCCATTCCTTCACTTCTTCGATGGTTTCCGTACTTCACACGAAATTCAGAAGATTGAGGCATTGGATATGGCCGATTTAGCGTCGATGCTCGACACCGATGCTCTTCAATCGTTCCGCGACAGAGCGCTTAATCCGGAACATCCGGTTACTCGTGGTACTGCTCAGAACCCTGATATTTACTTCCAAACGCGTGAGGTTAGCAACAAGTTTTACGATGCTATTCCTGATGTGGTTGCCGATTACATGCAGCAAATAAGTAAGCTAACAGGACGTGAGTACAAACCGTATACGTTCTATGGCGATCCCGATGCCGAGAATATTATCATTGCCATGGGATCTATTACCGATCCTATCAAGGAGGTAATTGATCACCTACGCGCGAAAGGCGAAAAGGTAGGTCTGCTTACCATTCACCTGTATCGCCCATTCTCTGCTAAGTACTTCTTTAATGTTCTGCCAAAGTCGGTGAAGCGTATTGCTGTACTCGATAGAACCAAGGAACCAGGCGCTAACAGCGAACCTCTTTACCTTGATGTTAAGGATTTATTCTACGGAAAGGAAAATGCGCCAGTTATTGTAGGTGGTCGTTTTGGACTTTCATCTAAAGACACCACGCCATCTCATCTTATTTCGGTATTCGAAAATCTTAAGATGAACGAGCCAAAAGATCACTTTACCCTTGGTATCGTTGATGATGTTACCTTTAAGTCGCTTCCTCTTCTACCTGAAATTTCACTTGCTTCGGCTGGTACTTTCGAAGGTAAGTTTTACGGCTTAGGTTCAGATGGTACGGTTGGTGCTAATAAGAATACGATTAAAATTATTGGCGATTCTACCGATAAGTATTGCCAAGCTTACTTTGCATACGACTCGAAGAAGTCTGGTGGTATCACCATTTCTCACCTTCGTTTTGGAGAAACCCCTATTCGCTCATCATACCTTGTGTCTACTCCCGATTTCGTTGCTTGTCACGTTCCATCTTACCTTTGGAAGTATGACATCCTTCGCGGAATTAAGGAAAATGGCACTTTCCTTCTAAACTCAGTTTGGGACGCAGAGGAAACCAAGGCTAAACTTCCAAATTCAATTAAGAAGATACTTGCCGAAAAGAAGGTTAACTTCTACATCATGAATGCAACTGCAATTGCTGCAGAAATTGGTTTGGGTAACCGTACCAATACGATTCTTCAATCTGCATTCTTTAAAATTGCCAACGTAATTCCTTACGAAAAGGCAGTTGAGCAAATGAAGAAGGCTATCATTAAGAGTTACGGCAAGAAGGGTGAGGAAATTGTTAATATGAACAATGCTGCGGTAGATCGTGGTGGGGAAGTTGTTAAGGTAGATGTTCCTGCTGAGTGGGCTTCACTTGTTGCCGAACCGCTTACTTTTAACACAAATGCTCCTGAGTTCATCCAAAAAGTTGTTGATCCGATCAACGCACAAATGGGCGACGATCTTCCGGTTAGCGCATTCCTTGGTTGGGAAGACGGAACGTTCCCTAACGGAACTACCGCTTACGAAAAACGAGGTATTGCAGTTAATATTCCTGAGTGGCAAGGCTCAAACTGTATTCAGTGTAACCAGTGTGCATATGTTTGCCCTCACGCTGCCATTCGTCCATTCCTGCTTACAAAAGACGAGGCTGCTAATGTACCATCGGGAACTCAGCTGGTAAAAGGTAATGGAGCGGTTAAGGAATACCAATTCCGTATTCAGGTTAGCCCTCTTGATTGTACTGGCTGTGGTAACTGTGCTGATGTTTGTCCTGCTCCAAATAAAGCGTTGGTAATGAAACATCTCGACACTCAAATGGATGAGGTGTCGCGTTGGGATTACATGCATGGAAAAGTAGGTTACAAGGATACCATCCTCGATAAAACCAAGACGGTTAAGAATTTGCAATTTGCTCAACCTCTATTCGAGTTCTCTGGAGCTTGCTCTGGTTGTGGTGAAACTCCATACATCAAGGCTATTACTCAGCTTTTTGGCGATAGAATGATTGTGGCAAATGCTACAGGTTGTTCATCTATTTACGGTGGATCTGCTCCAGCAACTCCATACTGTACCAACTCTAAGGGACATGGTCCTGCTTGGGCGAACTCACTATTTGAAGATAATGCAGAGTTTGGTATGGGTATGCATATTGCTGTTGAGAAGATGCGCGATACTGTAAAAAATAAGCTTACTGAAAATCTTGAAAACTTCAGCGCTGAAACGGCTGCTGTTGCTAAAGAGTGGATCGAAAGCATGAAATTTGCAGAGAAAAGTCGTGTTGCTTCCGAAAAACTTGTCGATTTGCTTGCAACCGAGAAATCGGAAGTGGCAAAAGAACTCCTTGCTCTAAAGAGCTACTTCGTTAAGAAGTCGCAATGGATCTTTGGTGGCGACGGTTGGGCTTACGATATAGGATTCGGTGGTCTTGACCATGTTATTGCTTCTGGCGAAGATGTGAATATTCTTGTTATGGATACCGAGGTGTACTCAAACACGGGTGGTCAGTCGTCTAAGTCTACTCCTGTTGCTGCTGTTGCAAAATTCGCATCATCGGGTAAGCGTATCCGTAAGAAAGATCTTGGAATGATTGCCATGTCGTACGGTTATGTGTATGTTGCACAGGTTGCAATGGGCGCTAGTCAAAACCAGTACTTCCAGGCAATTAAGGAGGCTGAGGCTTATCCAGGTCCATCGCTTATAATTGCGTATTCTCCATGTATCAACCACGGCTTGAAAAGTGGTATGGGACATTCACAAAAGGAGGCTAAGATGGCGGTTGAAAGCGGATACTGGCATATGTATCGTCATAACCCTCTTTTGGAAGCTGAAGGAAAGAATCCATTCATAATCGACTCTAAAGAGCCGGATTGGTCGAAATTCCAAAGTTTCCTAATGAGTGAGGTTCGTTACTCTTCACTTAAGAAGGGATTCCCTGAGGTTGCTGATGAGCTCTTTACTGCTGCTGAAGAAAACGCGAAATGGAGGTATAACTCCTACAAGCGTTTGGCAAGTATGGATTATTCTGTAGAATAAAGCTACTCTAACAATAAATTCGAAAAGGCAGGATTAATCCTGCCTTTTTTTTATATTCGTCGTGCTAACCTTTCAGCCTTGGCTAATGAAACTTTATTTGAAGGTATTACTTTTTTGGGGGTTTTACTTGTTGTCTTTTACCTCCTTGTCACAGATCCCTTATTTGAAGCAGTACACGGTTTCCGATGGGTTACTTACGAATGAAATTTATCAGGTATTTCAAGATTCTCAAGGTTATATATGGCTGGCAACTGGTACCGGTGTCTGTAAGTTTAACGGGAAACATTTTATTTCTGTTGATAAGCCAAAAGAATTTAGAAATTCATCAATACATGAAATTAAGGAGGATGGTAATAAGCAACTCTGGTTTGTATCGTTAACCGGCAACCTTTTTTACCGCAAATCTTCTAAAGTATTACCTTTTGTGTACAATGCTGCAATTCAGGATAAGCAGTACACCAATAAGGGGCATATAAGAAATTCATTTACCCCTCTTTCCGATTCTTCGGTCGTTATCTCACTAAAAGAGAAGGGGGCTATAATTGTTCGGGGAAATGGAGTTGTTGATTTCAAGTACCCCAATCAAACATCGGAGGTAATTCTCGATTTTTCAAAAAAGACACCATTCTTTTCTTTTGAGAGCGGACGTTCAGGATTAAAACCTAATGTTAAGGTGCTAGATTCTAAGTGTGCACCATTGGTCTTCGATTTGAAAATATCGCCAACTCATCTTTATGTCGCCAAGCTTAGGAATGGCTGTAAGGTCTTTTCTCTCGATCGAATAGTTTATGTAGTTGGTAAGGGAGGACTTAAGAAGTATGAAATGACTGATGCCGTGACCGGCATTTTTGAAGATAAAGATTCTCGTATTTGGATTTCCGTTAATGGTCATGGTGTTCACTGCTATTCGAACGAAAATTTTTCAAGTAGTCTTCTGTTTAAAATACTCGAAAAGGAAACCGTAACCTCTGTTCTCGAAGATAGAGAGGGTTCTTTTTGGTTTTCGACAATTAACTCCGGCATATTTTTCACGCCATCGCTCGCGTTTGCAAATTACACAACTACGGATGGTTTGCTTTCCGATAAAATTTCGAAGGTAATGTGTAAAGAGGGTGAGGTGTGGGTCGGATATGCAGATGGATTTGTTTCAAAAGTAGATCGTGATGGAAAGGTGATCAATTTTGTAAATAGTAGAAATAATACGGCCTATGTAAAGGGGTTTGGTTACTCCAGCAGCGACAAGTCGGTTTGGGTATGTGCAGATATACTTTATAGAATTAGAAATGGCAAGGTCGATTATTATGAAAGGGAGCTGGTTAAGGGTGACAAAAATCCAAATTATGCGTTGCTTCCTCGTTCTGTAGTAAAGTCGAGAGATGGTGGTTTTTGGGTTGCCTCAAATAGGGGATTCAAAAAGATTTTAAATGGCCAGGTTGTTTTTGATTCACATCAGACCGGTGATTTTACCGGAATTGTTTACTCCCTATCGGAAACGAAAAATGGAAGTTTGTGGGTAGCCTCTAACTCGTTATACCTTTACTCAAGAGGTGTTCTTCGTAAAGTTGGCGTCTCTAATTCATTGCTGAATTCAAGTATTATAAAGTGTGCGATTAATATGTACGACCATCGATTATGGATGGCAACTAAAGGTTATGGGGTTTTGATTTTAAATCGAAATAAGCTTATTCAGATAAATACGAGTAAGGGGTTACAATCCAATAATATTACCAGTTTAGATATTTCCGGTAATCAGGTGTGGGTTACCTCAAATAGTGGCGTCGACTGTATTGTTGTCAAAAGTGCCGATCCTCTCACCTATACCATAAAGCATTACAATACGTCACATGGATTATTAAATAACGATGTTAGAGATGTTTGTGTGTCTGGTCGCTATGCGTATTTTGCGACTGTCTCCGGGTTGTCGTGTTTGAATATTGCTAAAGGAGCAGGCAATAGTGTTCCTCCTCCGGTGGTAATTTCTTCGGTTAAGGTTAACGAGAAAGAAAGACGATTCGACCAGCCGCTAAACCTTGGGTACGAAGAGAATTTTATCGATATATCTTTTGATGGATTAACGTATAAGCGGGAAGGCGATATAAGATACCGGTATATGCTAGAAGGGTTGAGCGATAAGTGGTTTTACACATCGGAGGGAACCATTAGACTTTACAAGCTTACTCCTGGTAGCTATAAGCTTATTATTGCTGCTGAAAATAACGATCGACTTTGGTCGAAAACCCCCGCTGTAGTTATTTTTTCGATTGCTAATCCATTCTGGGCAACGTACTGGTTTTACTCCATCTGCTTGCTGTTGTTTGTGCTGGCTGTCTTTGCCTTTTTTTATACTCGGTTGCAGATTGTTAAAAAGATAAATATGTACGAGCGTAAAGGAAACTTGTGGAAAAATCAGAGTCTTAGCTTGCAAATGAATCCGCATTTTATTTTTAATACGCTCAATTCCATTCAGCTGTACATACTTAAGTGTGATGTAGACTCTTCATTACACTACCTGTCTCGTTTCTCGAACTTAATGCGAAAGACTCTCGAAAATTCGAATAGGATAAACATCACGATTAAGGAAGAACTTGATGCCTTGGAGATTTATCTCGAACTTGAAGCGCTCAGGTGTGAGGGGAAGTTTGCATACAGCATCGAATGTGATTCGAATATTTCTCAAACAGAGAGCTATATTCCGACTCTGTTAATACAGCCCTATGTCGAAAATGCAATCTGGCACGGTATAATGCCAAAAACAGGCAATGGAAAAATTCAAATTAAAATTCAAAATGCGGGAGTTTATATTAAGTGTAGCATTATCGACGATGGTGTTGGTCGTGTAAAATCGCAGGAGATTCAGCGTATGAGCTTAACTCGAAAGCATAAGTCTTTCGCAACGAATATCACGGGTCGTCGCATGGACCTGCTCAAAGCATTATATAGCAAAGAGTTTAGCTTTGAGTGTATTGATAAGTATGATAACGATGGAAATTCGTTAGGAACCGAGGTTGTTCTTATTATTCCTCGCGATTTTATCTCCGCTAAACATGTAAACCAATTCGCAGAATAACATGATGGATACATTAAAAGTTGTTATTGTTGACGACGAACGTGCTGCAGTTGAAACGCTAAGCATAATGCTCTCGATGTACTGCCCTAATTTGAGCATTGTTGCTACGGCATCGTCGGTGAAGGAGGCCAAACAGGTTATTGTTGATTATAGTCCCGATGTCGTTTTTCTTGATATTATGATGTCAGATGGTACCGGGTTTGATATTTTGGAGGCTTTGCCATCTCGGAATTTCGATATTGTTTTTGTAACGGCATACAACCATTTGGCGATAAAAGCCTTAAAGTATAGCGCCATCGAGTTTATTCAAAAACCGGTTTGCATCGACGATTTGACAAAAGCCATTGGGAAGGTTAAAAGTAGTAGGGGCATACTTCGAAATTCGGCACTTCAGTACTCCACTCTTTTCGATAACCTTGAAAAGGAGCTGCCGAGTAAGCTGTGCTTGCCAACTTCAACTCAGCTGGAGGTGGTGGACGTGCAGATGGTGCTTGCATTCGAATCCGAAGATGATGGTGTTGTCGCATTTATTTCAGATGGACGACGCATTCATGCGCATAAAAAAATCGACCATCTCGAGGACACGCTTTCCGATAGCCAATTTTACAGAATGACGCCTACCTGCCTGATAAACCTGGCACAGGTGGAGATTATGGCTAAAGGCGAGATTTTTATGCATGGCGGTACTGTTTTTAATGTGCCTGCCGAACGAATTAGCGAGTTCAAAATTAGCCACGGTAATCCACCATATTAATGGCTAGTTTTTTACCTTTGTAGCTAATTTCAAAAATATTGGGACGACTACTAGCAATTGATTATGGACGAAAACGGGTGGGGATTGCTGTTTCTGACCCGTTACAGCTGATTGCCACAGGGCTTTGTACGGTTCCTTCAGCACAGATTATTACCTTTTTAAAGGAGTATATGGGCAAGGAGTGCGTTGATGTGATTATTGTTGGCCTTCCAAAGCAGATGGACAACACCGAATCGGAATCAATGGTTTATATTAAGCCTTTTTTGAAGCTGCTCGCTAAACATTTTCCCCAAATTAAGGTTGAGTCATGCGACGAGCGGTTTACTTCCAAGCTGGCGCATCAGGCTATTTTCGATGCCGGTGTTAAGAAGATGGATCGCCGCGATAAGTCGCTGGTCGATATGGTTAGCGCAACAATCATTTTGCAGTCGTACATGCAAAGCAACGACTTAAGAAAAATTTAATAATCAATGATACTGCCAATTTATGTTTACGGATCGCCTGTTCTAAAAAAAGTAGCAGAGAATATCGATCCGAGTTTTGAGGGACTTGAGGTGTTTTTAAAGAATTTATGGGAAACAATGTACTATGCCGATGGTGTAGGTCTTGCTGCCCCTCAGGTCGGAAAATCTGTTCGGATTTTTGTAATTGACGGAACCGGTTTTGCTGATGATGATCCTCGAATGGAAAATTTCAAGAAGACTTTTATTAATCCTCAGATAGTAGAGCGGAGTGGTGATATCTACCCCTTCAACGAGGGGTGCCTAAGCCTGCCGGGTCTACGTGAAGATGTGTATCGCGAACCTACCATTACCATTACCTATTTGGATGAGAGTTTTGCTGAGCACACCGATGTCTTTGAAGGTATTGCTGCCCGAATTATTCAGCACGAGTACGACCATTTAGATGGTATCCTATTTGTTGATAGGCTTTCGCCCCTTCGTAAAAGGCTGGTAAAGGGAAAGCTTACTGCAATGGGTAAGGGTAAGTTTAGTGCCGATTACAAGTGTAAGCAGGGCTAACACGTAATTTTGCAGCAGGCAATCCTTCGTGATATTTGCTTAATGAAATATGCAAATATCACGGAGGCCATCTGACCGCTGAAAAACAATCGACTACGGATGAAAATAGTTATTGCAGGTGCGGGAGAGGTGGGCACCCACCTCGCTAAAATGTTGAGCTACGAGTATCACGATTTAGTGGTGATTGAAAACGACGATCAGCGACGGAAGC
The DNA here is from genome assembly GCA_964292015.1 of uncultured Acetobacteroides sp. Classification (GTDB taxonomy): domain Bacteria; phylum Bacteroidota; class Bacteroidia; order Bacteroidales; family ZOR0009; genus Acetobacteroides. The sequence goes on along the minus strand of CAXYUU010000032.1, from coordinate 3,774 downwards.
AGCTGGCCGCCAATGTCGATGTGCCTTGCCTAGCCGGTAGCCCTTCGTCGTTCGAGATTCTTTCGCAGGCTGGTGTCGATACCGCCGATCTGTTTATTGCCGTGACGCCATCCGAAGAGACTAATATCCTTTCGGCTTCGCTTGCTAAAAGGCTGGGCGCCCGAAAGGTGATTGCCCGTATTGATAAAAACGAGTATCTACTTCCCAGTAACAAGGAGGTATTTGTAGATATGGGTATCGACTACCTGTACTATCCAGAGAAGATTGCCGGTCGTGAGGTTGTTGACCTGTTAAGCCAATCGTTCTCTACCGAAATCGTAGATTTTGCTGATAAGAAGCTTAAGCTGGTTGTGTTTAAGCTCGAGGAGTCATCTCCAATTATTAATAAAACGCTGCTGCAGGCTACCACTTCTCGTACCGATTTAAACTACCGAGCCGTTGCAATTTCGCGTAATGGCGAAACCATCATTCCAACGGCAACCGAAAGGTTTAAGGTCGGCGATATAATCTACGTTATAACCAACCAGGCCGGTGCCCCCGAGCTGGTAAAGTTTACCGGCAAGTCGCCCATCGAGGTTAAAAATGTGATGATTCTTGGCGGTAGCCGCATCGGAATTTGGATTGCCCGCTCGCTAGAGGAGAAGGTGGATGTGAAAATGGTGGAGATTAGTCGCGATCGCTGCCTAAAGCTGGTGGACGAGCTGCCACATACCCTAGTACTTAATGGCGATGGCCGTAACTCCGACTTCCTTATTGAGGAGGGGCTCGAGCATGTCGATGCCTTTATTGCAGTTACCGGCAACTCCGAGACTAATATTTTGGCCTGTATGCTTGCCAAGCGTCTGGGTGTTACCAAAACAATTGCCGAAATCGAAAACCTCGACTACATTAAGCTGGCCGAGAGCGTTGGGGTCGATACGGTTATTAATAAGAAGCTGATTACTGCAGGCCGTATCTTTCGGTTTACCATGAGTACCGATGTGCAGTCTATCAAGGTGCTTTCGGGATCCGACGCCGAGGTGATGGAGTTCATCGTAAAGCCGGGTAGCCCCGCGGTTCGAGGTGCGGTAAAAACGATCAACTTCCCGAAAGATGCCATGATTGGCGGTTTGGTTCGTGGCGATTTAAGCATAATCGTTACTGGCGATACCGTTATCCTTCCCTATGATAGGGTGGTTGTGTTTGCCCTACCATCGGCCATTAATAAGATGGGGCGCTACTTTAACTAGCATAAAAAGGGAGGATTTCGGATCCTCTTTTTCATTTTTACGCATTATCCTAAGCGGATGCATTGCCCGTTGGGGGTTAAGCATCCTTTCCTTCCTGCCTATTGCTATCAACCTAAAATCATCGTTCCAACTTGCGTGTACCTAGCTCACGAAGGTTCGGAGCATCGGGGATGGTGGTATGTCTAGCCTGCAAATTTAATCGTCATCTACTTACTCGTGCTAAAAGCCGACCATGTCCATACTATGACGGTATTGGAATGTGGTGTATCTTTGTGGCAAAATTAAAAGAATGACAGCAGTAGAGGTGTTCGACGCGCCAGTTAAAGGATCGAAGGCGTTGGTGGTTTTTTCGGGTGGGCAGGATAGCACGACCTGCCTTTATTGGGCTTTGAAGAAGTATGATGAGGTTAAAGCGATAAGCTTTCTGTACGGCCAGCGCCATGCGGTTGAGCTCGAGTGGGCTGCAGAAATTTGTGCGCAGCTGGGCATTTCGCAAACGGTGGTCGATTTAACCGATCAGTTTAACCAGCTTAACGAGTCGGCGTTGCTCTCCAATTCCGATAATGTGGATGCCACCACCAGTCGGGGATTGCCCGCATCGTTTGTACCCAATCGGAACCTCATTTTTCTGGTGTACGCCCACACCTTTGCCCAAAAGATTGGGTTCGACACCCTGATTACGGGTGTTTGCGAAACCGACTACTCGGGTTATCCCGACTGTAGGTTCGACTTTGTTCAGTCGGCAAAGGCAACGATGAACATGGCAAGCGAGGTGAATATCGAGATCGAAACGCCCATCATGTGGCTCGATAAGGCAGAAACCTTTATGCTTGCCGATCTTTGCGGTGGCCTCGACGTTGTGGTGAATAAGACGTTAACCTGTTACAATGGCGATTTAACCATGAACCCATACGGTGTTGGCTGTGGCAAGTGTAACGCCTGCCTGCTAAGGGCTAAGGGGTATGGCGAGTATCTTAAAATGAATTGCTAGCATTTATTTGCAGATAATCTCGTTAATATTTAGCAAGGAGTGGATATTTATCGTTTAATTCTTTATTTTGGTTAAATATTGATTTTTTAATGCTAATTATCTAGACAATGGAAAACAGGAAAAGATGTACAGTTGAATTAAAGCTGACGGTTTTTACCATTCCTTCCCGTAAAAATGGTATTTCGTATATGCACAAGCTCTCGGTACTATGGATCAACTATTCGAGAAATAATAGCTCCTACATGATAAGCCTAAACTAAAAGGAGGCAGCGTATTCGCTGCCTCCTTTTTGCTACATACCGATTGGTGTTACCGTATAACCTTGCTTTTGTAACAGCTCGATAATTCCTTTTTTGCCGGGAAGGTGGCCTGCCCCAACGGCCACAAACGAACCTCCGGTGCCAATTATCTTTTCTAGTCGGGGAATCCAGCTTGCGTTCCTATCGGTAATCAGCAGCTGGTTAAATAGGGGGTAATCCTTGTTTTCTGCGTCGGTGAGCTTGGCGATTTCGTCGAGCTGCTGCCCGAGGTAGGCATTCAGCAGCTGCTGATACTCCTCTCTTGCCTTACCCATATCGGTAACCAGCTCCACCAGCTGCTTTACCTGCTGGTCGATGGGCAGCTTGTCTATTGCCCCCACCTGTTCTACCACCGTTTCGATGCCATCTACCGGCTTGCCCTTTTCCTTGGCAAGGGTGAGCAGGTACTGCTCGTAGCTAATGGACGATGGCCCCACAATTTTCGGGAGCAGCATCGATGTAAATACAAACGGCTTAAATCCTGCAACCTGCTCGAAGGGGATTCCAACCGAATCGGCAAAGTACTGCGAAACGGACTTCACCTGCTCTGGGGTCATGTAGTCCGTTACGCTTTTTCCGTTTAGGCCAATCATCGAGGGGAGCAAGGCGAGCTCCTCGGCGTTGTCCATGTCGATTTCGAGCACCAGCCGATCCGATGTGCTAAACGCCTGGGTTGCGGCCGGAGGGAAAAAGAGCCGACTTTGGGGCAGCGAGTGGATGGTACCGAAAATATAGGTGGGCTTTTGTGCCCCCTCCTTTGTCACCTTCCAGAGAATGGAGCTCGATTGTGCTTGTGTAGATGCGGCAAGAAGCAGGATTCCGGCCAGTAGCGCGTTTCGCTTTAGCGAAAATATTTTTCTCATTAGATGGCGATATTTTTGCTGCGTAAGCTATATAAATGCGGTGGGATATGCAAAGCCTGGCCGAGGCGTTTTGGGGTTGGGGTAGGCGTTGGACTACAGGCTCCCGAATAGGGGTGATGCTCAACCTTCGCGGTGGCCATTTGCTGTTACGTATCGGGTAGGCGGTGGCTTTGTTTGGTGTCGGAAGGTTGACTTGCCCCCTGGAGTCGTTCTTTTTTCTCCCAATTTTGCCCGACGCCGCCGTTTTTTACGGCGATTTTCTTTGAAATTTGCCCGATTTTCGTTGAATTTCGCCCGGCGTCGCCGTTTTTTACGGGGATTTTCTCTGAAAAAACGGCTGGCTTTGGTTGATTTTGTGCCACGTTGGTCGCTTTTTCAGGGAATTTCTTTGG
>CAXYUU010000031.1:0-16184 GCA_964292015.1 uncultured Acetobacteroides sp. | reverse complement strand
GGCACGATACCTCAGGCAAAACAAACCTACGCCTACCTCAACACCGCCTACCCCTGCTTAAATGAAAAGCAGCTGGCCATTGGCGAAACTACCATTACCGGTCGTAAGGAGTTGGTAAACGAAAAAGGGATGTTCAACATCGAGGAGCTGCAGCGTGTGGTGCTCCAACGCTGCACCACCGCCCGCGAGGCCATTAAGCTAATGGGCGAGCTGGTAAAGCAGTACGGATACGGCGATTGGGGAGAATGTCTTACCCTAGCGGATAAGAATGAGGTATGGCAATTCGAAATATTCGGCGAAGGTGCCGACCATACCGGCGGAGTGTGGGCTGCACAGCGCATACCCGACGATCATGTAGGCATTTCGGCAAACGTAACACGTATAGGGGAGATCGATTTGAACAAACCCGACTACTTTATGGCATCGGACAACGTGAAAGAGGTAGCCCTACGGATGAAGCTATGGGATGGCACCACCCCATTCAAATTTTACAAGGCCTACAGCGTAAGTAAGAAGCCGTTTACCATTAGAGACTTTGTTATTCTTAGCACGCTTGCCCCATCGCTTAACCTAAAGTACGACGCCGACGAGCTACCCTTTTCCGTAAAGCCCGACAAGAAGGTTTCGGTACAAGATGTACTCGCTTTTTACCGTACCACCTACGAGGGAACCTACTACGACATGACCAAAAACCTTAAGGTGGCCAAAACCACCTACAAAAAGGATGGCACGGTAGAAAAGGTAGACACCGTACTCTACGAAGGTGCCAGCCCCTGGCTCGGCCGCGACGAAGCTGCCGTTTACAACGCGCTTAAGCCCGGCACGGTAGAGTTCCAGCGTACCGTATCGGTTGCCTGGTGCGCCTACTCGCAAATTATTCAGCTACGCGACTGGCTTCCCGACGAGGTTGGCGGTGTAGCGTGGTTCTCGTTCGATAATCCGGGACAAAGTCCCCGTTTACCCATATACTCGGGCAACCTATCGCTTCCCGATAGCTACAACATCTGCGGGCAGCAGCGCTACCGCGAAGATGCTGCCGTATGGAGCTTCCGCAAGGCCAACAAGCTGGCTACCGTTAAGTGGCAGAAGGCCAGAAAACAGGTAGAAGGTGAAGTGGCTGCACTCGAAAGCAAAGCATTTAGCGAACAGGCAGCACTCGAAGCGCAGGTGAAGGAGCTGGTAAAAAAAGGTAAGAACCAGGAGGCGCGCGAGCTGGTTACCCGCTATTCTAACGACTTCTCGCGTGGTGCCATGCAGCGCTGGCACGAACTCGAAATCTCCTTGTGGGGAATGTTCGGTAAAGGATTCTAAAAGATAGCATATGCATATGTTAAGGGAGGGATAGCATGCTGCTTATCCCTCCCTTACATTTTATACGAACCAAATCCCTCTACTTTTCTTTTTCAATAATCTCCAACGCCCTGTCAAGAATCACATCTTTGGGTTGGGTTAGCTCTTCGAGGGTTAGCTTTACCTCGTAATCGGGTATCACGCCGTGGCCGTAGGGAATGCGGGGATTTAGCGTATCACGAAGTACAATCTTAACCATAGGGATGTGCACCGTTAATCCAGTTGTGAACAGCAGCATATCTGCAAACTTTTCAGCATTCATCTGGTAGTAGCAGCTCCCTGTTTCGCGACCAATAACGATACAGTTGGCTTGTCCCACAAGTGCACTGGCAAAATCGGAGGCCATAGAGCAGGAATACTCATTAGCTAGCACATATATCCTACCACTAAAGCGAACATGCTTGCTAGGGACTATCGTTCGGACGTTAGTCGAATCCTCGCCGTAATTATAAAACCCTTTTTTGCCTTCTACTTCCTTAAATTCGGGAAATATTACCTGATTTCCCAACCAGCTATCCGAATATTTAAGCACAGGATAGGTGATATTGCTCTTTACCATACGGTAACAGAACGAATCCTGGGGTTTATCTATAAAGTACGAGATAATTTTCGTTCCAACTAGTATATCGCCACCCCGATTATCCCGCACATCCACAATTAACTTCTTGATACCTAATCGTTCGATTCGCGCAATGAAGTTGGCAATGGAATCTTCCTCCACCTGGTTAAGCATAAAGGTGTTAATATCGAGATACGCCAAATCGGGTTTGCGTAAAGTTGCAGTAAAACCTACCGAATCGGGAGCCCAACTATTCATTCTTACCCTAGGTATTCGTTTTACACCCTTACAGGATAACGACACCATACGCCCTCCTTCGGTTTTCAAATCAACCACCCCATTTTTATCGTAAAGATTCATTATAAAGAGCCGTTGCGTTAAGATTTCCATCAAACGGCGCTCTGTTGACAACGTATTGTAGCCTTCACCATTAGAAAGTACCTTTGCTAACCGATCAATAAGCAACTTCGAACTTATACCATTTACCGCGATAACCTTTTCGCCCGCTTTAATCTTACCAGCTACCGTCGAACTGGCAACAATACCACCTTTACCATCATAGGCAAGCAGAATTGGGGGCATAAACTTTATTTGAGGTTGCTCTAGCCAGGAAATATTGGTATGACTATCCCTAATTTTAGAGACAACTTCCCTTAGCTGCAACATAAAATCGCGACTTGTTGCAGGAGCTGTAAGCTTTGCGGAAACAGAATCGAAAATACTATCCATTTGCACCTTCGAAATGTAGTCGTACAGTCCAGGATGTACCTCCTCTAACGATTTACGAAAGATGTTGAAGTCCTTTTTAAGGCTATCGACAGGATGCTTGGTGGTAAAGAAGTTAAATGTGTGAGGCTTAGCCTTAACAAAGCTACTTGTAATTCCGAATACGCCCATAGGGTCGGCCGATTTCGAATCTATAGAGCGCGAAATACAAATATGTGGCTTTTCAAAGGCAGAATAGGCATACCCCACAGCCCCTACCTCATCGCCCTTCGCCACCTTATCGCCAGTTTTGAACTGTTTGGTGACATGTAAACCCGATATGTAGTAGATTTCGCCCGATGAAGTTTTAATACCGATGGTTTGTGATATATACTTAGCAATATTACTCTTCAAATTTCTATCATTTTTCTTGAGTTGAGCCGCAAGATCATCCTTCAGCTGCTTCTCATTCTGAGGTGTTAAGGTATCGGACTTAACACCAAACCCTGTCATATAGATTAACGACTCCCAATAGGTGTATGAAACATTAGCTATCATTCCACCCTCGGGAGCAACCACCGCATCGCCCTCGGGAGCACTAATAAAAAGATTATCGAAATTTCTTTCGCCCCTAATATACTGCTGGGGCTTGCCAATAATGTTTTCGCCTGGCTTAGCGCCCTTTATGGGCCACTGCGCCTTTACGATGGTCACCTTCTTGGTGTCCGTTTGGGCTACAGACTTAAGCCCCGCCAAAAGAGCTGCTGCCAGAATAAGCACAACATGTTTTCTCATAATTCAATGGTTTACGATTGGTAATAGTTATCTGAAAATTATATCACCCCATTCATTAAATGGGTAAATCTTTATATTAAATCATAAAAGAAGTAGGCACCTACACAAAAACGTGTACCCCTACACATCGTCCCTTAAATATAGCCACCCCGAATGGGCCGCTTACCGAACACCACAACTTGCCAACAGCTGCATACAATGGTTTCGAAATCGAAATACTTGACAATATAACAGCAAATTGCTACCGTTGTACTACTTGCCTACACTTTATTGCTGGCATACGGTTAAACGCCATTTGAGCATACGCTGAGCAAAGGAGCTAACGAGAATAAAGTTGGAGAAAACAGATAGCTACCTAATTCGGGGTGGAACGCGAATGTCACCGATTTCCAAACACAAATAGGTAGAAATTGAAGAATCAATTATAGTGAGTTATTAAAATCGAGAGAATCAGCATATGTAAATCTGTACCATCCACACGCTAGTATTACACCTTCAGCATCGGCAAGCAACATTTTAACTTCTTTCCCACTTATCTGTTATTCGCATAAGCATTAGCGAATAATCATGATTCCCATTATGAAAACATCAAAGCATATCAGCAAAAAAGAATTCTCGCTTTCCCTTAAGTCATTTGTTAGGCTAATGGTATCGCTGTTCGTACCACTCGCCGTTGGAACACTCGCCGGAATGGTTACTGCCACTTCGGTAACATCGTGGTACACCACCCTTCGCCAACCATTTTTCAGTCCACCTAGCTGGATATTTGCCCCGGTATGGACTGTGCTCTACCTTGTAATGGGATTTTCGTTCTACCTAATATGGATGCTTAAGCCCAGCAAAGCACGCAGCCAGGCCATGGTTATATTTGGCATTCAGCTGCTGCTTAACTTCGGATGGACCCTTCTGTTTTTCTACTTTAAGACGATAGGTGGCGCACTCGCCGAAATGATTGTACTTTGGATCAGCATTTTTACGATGATAATCGCTTTCTACCGGATAAAGCCGCTGGCCGCCTTCCTAAATATCCCCTACATCCTATGGGTAACCTTTGCGATGATGCTAAATGCGGGATACTGGATACTAAGCTAACGGTCGCGAACGATTCGTCACCCCGCACTCGTACAGAGCAGCATGCAAAGGCTTTTACTTGCAAAAAAGAGATAAAGCAGCAACTGCTAGTTGGCAGCTACCTTACCCGCTTGCTTATCGAATTTACTAAACAGCGTCTGAAAGTAGTACTTCAAAATAGTTTGGCGAGCAACTGCAATACGCTGTGCCTTTTTATCGGTTAAACCCTTACCATGAAGTACCTGCAGCTCGTTTATACTATAGTACGAGTCGCCTTTCTTTTTAGAATCGAAAAGATTTTGCCCTAAGGCAACGTATCTGGCCTTACTAAGCACTAAAGGCGCTATAGTTGGAATGATATCGTAATGCGATCCCATTCGCGAAGTATCTACATACACCTTCTTCCGAAGCAAAGGTGGTAGGTAGATGTATAGCGGTACCGAATATTGGTAAAGGTTGGAGCCCGGCTTGGTGTAAGGTAGTATCATACGAATATTATGATCGCCAGTTATAACTACAATGGTATTCGAGGCCAACGGCGAACTCTTTATCCAAGTCATAAAATCACCTAATGCCTTATTAGAGTACTGATATCCCCTTAGATAATCCTTCACCAATGCCCCATCACCCTCGTAGAGGCTCATATCACTAGGCGAAAGCTTAATATCGGGTAACGGATAGTTTTGAGGGAGCTCAAAAGGGGTATGACTGGTTGATGTTAGGCATAGAAAGAAGTTCGGCTTCTTCTGCTTTTGCAACTTCTGAAAAACACACCTCAGCATATCATGATCGTAAACTCCCCAGGCATTATTACATTTAGCCTCGGGAAACTCCTTAAGCAATTCATACTTTCCCGACACCCGTTTAAAGTTTTGATTAGGCAACACCTCAAACAGGTTACGCCACGAAAGCTCTATCCCAGAAATAAACTCGGTATTGTACTGGTTTTGATTAAAAGGTTCGGCTACAGACGTGGGAAAAAGCTGATACCGATACTTAGATGTAAATAAGGGTTGATAAGGTGTGCTTGTTGTTATAGTTTCCAGCGTATTAATCGTACCATTAGCGGCCGATTGAAAGTTTCTAAATAGAATATCCTCCTTTAGATGTTTTCCCATAGAACAGAGCAAGTCGGCACGAGACGAGCTGTAGTCCATTAGCTTATTGCTCCAACTTTCCACAACAATAAATACCACATTGTACTTCCGTGCATTCTTGTTTTTAGGACAGACTTTAAAAATCCAGTCTTCCGGCTTACCGTTAGCAACTTGCCCCTCTGGTATTTGACGATAAGTGGCAATTGCCTCATTTATATCTTTAAACCCGCCCCCATGTAAAATTTCGGAGGGTGTTTCAATTGCAAATGCCTTACCCTTTTCGCTATATGCCTTTTTCAACATGAAAATAGCATTGGGAACACAATCGTTTATCTCCTTGTGTTCCGATATGTACATATCCTCAGCACGTAGCGGAAATAACGTCACCGATCCTCGAATAACTACTGGTAACAGAATCAGGTAGGCAACCATAACCGAGATAGCATACCACCCACTCGGCTTAGCAAATTTCCATTTGACCACAATCCATTTCGATATTAGACGTAGTAGGATAAAAAGAATGCTTATGCACAGTATAATTCGAATCACCGGATGCTCCTGCCAAATACTACGCATTAGCACAAGCGGCTGCTCCTTAAAAAAATCGAAGAGTACGAGGTTAAAATGACTTTTAAAGTTGATATAGTACTGCATATCCAGCAGCATTAAAGCTCCCACTAGGGTATACATCAACGGAAAATACCACGTGACAATGTTTTGTGTCATCTGATGGTATCGCTCACTTGTAATCGCCATCCCCACCAGCGCCAGCAGAGTTACAGGTAACACAATATACCCCAGCACCTGAGCATCGAACCGAAGCCCATTATACCATAGCCGCTCAAATATATCCATGCGAGACACAACTAACGACAAGCTATCGAATCGAATGATAAATACCAACCTAAACGCCAGAAAGAACAACAGCCCAAAGCACACAAACCGTACAATAAGGCCGAATAACCGATTCCTTTTCATTAAACTACTCATACCCCTTACATAAATATCAAACAACTTCTTTACAAGACCTCTTTCGTATCAATATGCTAATAGCGTTCTCGTTTTATCAACACCATTCCTATCAAGCGCACTACATGGCAAAACCTTACATAAAGACTCCATGTACTACAACAAGTGCAGCCTTCTTTTTAAACAGCCTACATAGCAAAAGCAAAACGTTACCCAACAAGGGCAAAACCCTTCACATACATCCGGCGAAGTTAAATATAATACACAAATCCATGCTCTTTTTATAATATGAAGAAGCAACATTGCCATTACATCATTAAGAATAGCCGACACTCTAACACGTTAAACCACTTCGCAGCCAATACGAGCAGCAGCACACCTCGACATTCCTTACGGCCATTACTACTATATATAATGATGGTAATGGTACGTAACTTCACTATTAATCAAAGAAGTTACATATGAATTAATGCCATTTAGCTAGGCGATATCTACCCTTAAAGTATTAGACAAAAGACATACCGCTTACGGAGCCAAGCTTCATATTAAACACCCCACTTATGATAGATGTGTATGAGCTTTTTTTCTTCACTTACGAACTACTCTGTCATAATACGTGCATCGTAATGCAATGTATTCATAACTTCACACCAAAATCCTTGCTAACACCAACGTATATCTGCACTACTATTTTAAGACTAAAAAAACAAGGCACATACCCTGTTAAACACTCCTTGTTTCTTCTGCTGATTACCTTGCTTCGATACTACTTTTTAAAATTCGCCCGCTCCAACCTTCCCTTACCTATCCTACATTTCCCCCTCCAACACACCGTCAGCCTCCAGTAAAGTATAGTCCTAAAAAAACCACATACACCTGTACCCCAATTCTTTTCTCATTAAAAAAACAGCGGTAAACTATGTTATAAGATTACCTGACGACCATATATTTGCATGGTTAGTACCAACAAAGCAATAGATTTGCAGCCTTATAACATTATCAGACTATGAAAAAGATCCAGGTCTTCGCGCTTGGAATTATTCTTTTGTGGGGATGCGACAAGGGGCAAGATTCTGTTAACCCAAGTGCAAACTCGACAAGCAATAATTCGACAGGCAATGGTAGTGTTGTGAACGGGGGAAATAGTACGTCAACAGGAGGAGGTATCGCTAGCATATCGGGCATTAGCGTTTGGCATTGGGGAAGCGACAGCAACCCCTACGGCATCAACAACGTGGTAAACGATCCCGCTAGGGTCAACAGCATGATCGAGCAGTATAGAAAGTACAACGTCAAACGGCTGTACGGAGGGTACTCGTTAATGCCAGGCTACTGGAAAGACCAAATTGCCAGCTGGAACAAGAAAATGAAGAAGGAAGGAATAGTCTCCATCTCGTTAATAGGCAATGCGCAGTGGATCTACCCAGAAAATCGTGCGGCAATGCTTCAAAATATTACCGACTACTACGTAAATTTCAACAAGTCGGTCGATGATTCATCAAAGATGCAGGGTCTGCATGTCGACATTGAGCCGCAGCAGCTCTCGGAGTGGAGCGGTGCCACCTTGGCACGTAAGCGCGAGCTGCTCATGCTGCCTAAAGACACCTACCGCGACATTAAAAACCACTTGGCAAACAACAACATCAAGGAGAACGAGCTTACCGCAGATATTCCGGTTTGGTTCGATAACATCACCTCGATTGGTTGGACATCAGAAGCAGATCGTAACACTTGGTTTACCGATGTGAGCAACTATGTCGCCGGTTTTACGCTAATGGCCTACGAAACTAAGTCCGTCGACACCATTATCGACCGCACTAGTTGGGAACGCACCAACTTTAAAGGACGAATTGAGGTTGGCCTCAACATCGGCGACCTCGGTACCATATGGTCGAGTAAAGACGAATTCTTAAACGCACTAGCGGCTATTCAAACCAAATCGAAACAGCCGGTAGCGCTACATAGCTTCGCCGATTTTCTAAAAGTATAGGTTATAGGTAGCACTTAGCACGAGTTATACGCATCACGGTACAAGCACCTAAACTTCGACGAATGGTTTGGTGCTTGTACCGTGTTGTATGGCTACCTGGCCATTCGGAACAAAAAACACTATGCCCCACAAGCAAGACTCCAATACATTCATACGCCTCCCCTATACCGTACACCGCCACCCAACACCACGATGTTACCACACAAACCTCGGAACAGCACAATTCAATGCCGTTAGGCAAAAAACACCTCTTCATTGTATAACACTCGGGCACCACACCTCACAACATACGAATCACCACAAAACACCTTACGCCTGAATTCGACCACCCAATTGGAACTACCGCATACCATCGTGTGCCTCGATACGTGAACCACACGCCTGTAGTTAAACACCTCGCTAACGAACAGCACAACCCGACGAAACAAAACTAGCAGCCCAATACCGGACCAATCCATTTAGCACTCTTTACTACTCGCTCTCGAATACCATGCTATTCGACACATCTACTACTAAAGGGTAATTCCTATATTTGCCTAACTTTTTACTCGCGCAATCATGAATAGAGAAGCGGACTTTCTTGTTATAGGCACCGGCATTGGGGGCTTAAGTTTTGCCCTAAAGGCGGCCGAATACGGAAAGGTAATCATCATCTCCAAGACAGCTATCGACGAAACCAACACCAGCTATGCACAAGGTGGCATTGCTGCGGTAATTTACGAACCCGATAGCTTCGAAAAGCATATAGAAGATACGCTAGTGGCCGGAGCTGGGCTTTGCAACCGCGAAGTGGTGGAGATGGTTATTAAGGAGGCTCCGCAACAAATCCGACAGCTCATTAACTGGGGCGTAAAGTTCGATAAAGACGATACCGGTAAGTACGATCTCAACCGCGAGGGAGGTCATTCCGAACACCGCATCCTACATCATAAAGACAATACCGGTTTTGAGGTACAGCGCAGGCTATCGGCAGCCGTACGTGCTCACAAAAACATTACGGTACTCGAACACCATTTTGCCGTCGAGATACTTACCCAACACCACCTTGGACGCTTGGTAAGACGCACCATGAACGATATTGAATGCTATGGTGCATACGTACTCGACCTGAAAACGCAGCTAGTTCACACCTTTCTTTCGAAGGTTACCATACTGGCCACAGGAGGCACAGGCAACGCCTACCACACCACCACCAATCCGGTTATCGCCACCGGCGATGGCATTGCGATGGTACATCGCGCTAAGGGGATCATCGAGAATATGGAGTTCATACAATTCCATCCAACCTCGCTATACAATCCAGGCGAACGCCCTTCGTACCTTATAACCGAGGCCATGCGCGGTTATGGCGCCATTCTCCGAACCATCAACGGTACCGAGTTCATGCTCAAATACGACAAACGCGGCAACCTTGCCCCACGCGATATCGTTGCCAGAGCAATCGACAACGAGATGAAGCAGCGAGGCGACGACTTCGTTTACCTCGATGTAACGCATAAGGAGTCGGATCTCACCAAGTACCACTTCCCCAACATCTATAAGAAATGCCTTTCGATAGGTATCGATATTACCAAGGACTACATACCGGTTGTTCCTGCTGCTCACTACCTCTGCGGTGGAATACAGGTAGACATGGCAGGCGAAACCTCCATTAAAAAATTGTATGCCGTGGGCGAATGCTCTTGTACCGGCCTACACGGAGGAAACCGCTTAGCCTCCAACTCGCTTATCGAAGCAGTTGTTTACGCCGAGAAGTCGTTTAGGGATGCCACCAACAAGATCGGGGACATCCGTCTTCAAACCAACATCCCCGACTGGGATCATGGCGGAACCACCCATAACGAGGAGATGGTGCTCATTACCCAAAGTTACAAGGAGATGCAGCAGATTATGAGCAACTACGTAGGTATTGTTCGTTCGAACCTGCGCTTGGAGCGTGCCCTTAAGCGGTTGGAAACCATCTACCAGGAAACCGAAGATCTCTACCGTAAGTCGACGCTAACCCAAAACCTGTGCGAGCTACGCAACCTCGTTGCGGTGGGCTACCTCATCATTAAGCACGCAAAGGCAATGCGCGAAAGCGTTGGGCTACACTACTCGCTCGACTACCCTAGCAACAAAGCGGGGTACGAGTTCTAGAAAAAGGAGTAAGCTACCGCTATTTCTGAAGTCCAATTAAGAAAAATGATAGCTTAATGGCAACGGCAACCTACAACTGTTCGCCGTTGCTGCACGTACATCTGCATGGACTGCTATGCCAATTACAAAATGCTTACTCCAACGTAATATTTAACGATGTGGGGTCTATACCCTACGTCTAGCACCTAAAATACGACCAACAGCTTTTTAACACACAATTCTTCTCATCGCATTCTCTACCAGTAGGGTTTTTAAAGTAAAACATCCAAAATATCGCATTTACCCCTCCGTTTTTACAATCGTTAAATGTCGAAAATCGATTTTACTCTTTTTATTCCTAATTTTGCTAATTGAAATCTTTGGATAAATGAGCAATAAAAAAGTTGTAATCGCTGTCGACGGTTATTCATCGTGCGGGAAAAGCACGTTTGCAAAGGCAATTGCCACGAAGTTGGGCTACGCCTACATCGATAGCGGCGCAATGTACAGGGCAACTACGCTGTACGGTATTCAAAATGGCATGTTCGATGCCAACGGAACCCTAAAAGCCCAAGACCTCATTGCTGCGCTTCCGCTCATCACCATCTCGTTTAAATTCAACAGCGAAAAACATAGAAACGAAACGTTTCTAAACAGCATTTGCGTTGAAGATGAGATACGCTCCATTGCGGTTGCCGACAAGGTGAGCCGTGTTGCCGAAATTGGCGAGGTGCGCGAGCAGATGGTTCGCCTCCAGCAGCAAATGGGCAAAGAAAAGGGGATTGTAATGGATGGTCGCGATATTGGAACCGTGGTTTTCCCTAATGCCGAATTTAAAATTTTCATGACTGCCGATCCCGCTATACGCGCTAAACGTCGTTACGACGAGATTAAGGCAAAGGGAGAAGAGGTAGACATCAACGAGGTGGAAGCTAACATTCGCAAGCGCGATCACATCGACGAAAATCGCGAGGTAAGCCCGCTACGTAAAGCTAACGACGCCCTCACACTCGACAACAGCCACATGACCGTTGCCGAGCAGATGGTTTGGGTCGAAGAGCATTTGAATAGAATCACAAGCAACTAAAATAGCATCCTAATGGTGGTAACTGTTGATGACAATTCAGGATTTTGCTTTGGCGTAACCAATGCCATTGGTAAAGCCGAAGAGGTTCTGGGCACCGACAACCAGCTCTTTTGCCTCGGCGAGATTGTTCACAACGATGTGGAGGTAAATCGCCTAACAGAAAAGGGGTTGGTAACCATTAACCATGACGATTTAAAAAGATTGAGGAACCGCAAGGTACTCCTCCGTGCGCATGGCGAGCCACCATCGACCTACGAAATGGCGAAGGCTAACGGGCTAGAAATTATAGACGCATCGTGTCCGGTAGTGCTTAAGCTGCAGGAACGAATCCGCAAAAGCTACAACGAGCTGCTAGCAATAAATGGGCAGATTGTTATATTTGGTAAGAAGGGGCATGCTGAGGTAAACGGACTAGTGGGTCAAACCAACGGCACAGCAATAGTGGTGGAAGGTTTGCAAGATTTGGAATCAATCGACTTTACGCGCCCCATTCGCCTGTATGCACAAACCACCAAAAGTATCGAAGGCTTTAAAGCAATTAAGGCAGAGCTAGAAACAAGATGCACTGCACAGGATGATGGAGTTGATGGCTTCAAAGCGTACGACACCATCTGCCGACAGGTGGCCAACCGCCAACCCCTGCTAATGGCATTTGCCCAAAATAACGACGTGGTGATATTCGTTTGCGGAAAAAAGAGTTCAAACGGGAAGGTGCTATTTGAGACCTGCCGTTCGCAAAACGAGCACACCTACATGGTAGAAGAAGAGAGTGAAATAGAAGCAACTTGGTTCGAAGGCGCAAGTAGCGTGGGTGTATGTGGAGCAACATCGACCCCTCGCTGGCTAATGGAACAGGTTGCCCAGTATATAAGAGACATCTAAAGCAAATTTTTATCGACATGGCAACTATTAAAAAACTTGCAGTTCTTACCTCAGGAGGCGACGCTCCAGGAATGAACGTTGCTATCCGTGCGGTAGTGCGAACTGCCATTTACCACGGAATTGAGGTTGTTGGCGTCATGGAAGGCTATGCCGGCATGATCAACAACGACTTTCGCCCAATGACTTCGAAGGATGTGAGCGACATCATTTCGAAGGGGGGTACTATCCTAAAAACTGCCCGATGCGAAGAATTTCGCACCAAGGAAGGCAGAGCAAAAGCTTATGAAAACGCCAAGGCACAAGGTATCGACGCCATTGTGGTTATTGGTGGAGATGGTAGCTTCCAAGGGGCAAAACTCTTCTCAGAAGAGTTTGACATACCAACCGTAGGTATCCCAGGAACTATCGACAACGACCTATACGGAACCGACTCGACTATCGGTTACGACACCGCTCTTAACACCGTTGTTGAAGCGGTTGACAAAATTCGCGATACAGCAACCTCGCACAAGCGTATTTTCTTTGTAGAGGTAATGGGTCGCGATGCAGGTTTTCTTGCCCTACGTAGCGGTATCTGCTCGGGAGCAGAGGCAATCCTCATCCCTGAGGTTCACACCCCATACGACAAGCTAAAGGTTTACCTCAACGATAAAACTAAGGGACACAAGAGCAGCTCGATTGTTATTGTTGCCGAAGGTGCCGAAGGTATGAAGGAGGGTGGTGTATTTAAGCTGGCCGAACGTGTTAACCAAGATTACCCCGAGCTCGACATCCGTGTTTCGGTACTTGGACACATGCAACGTGGTGGTGCCCCATCGGCATTCGACCGCGTACTAGCAAGCCAGCTTGGCGAAGGTGCTGTAATTGCCCTTATGGATGACCAACAGTCGATTATGGTTGGTATCCAAAACAGCAAGATTACGCACGTACCCTTTAACCAAGCCATCAAGAATAAGAAAAGCGTAAACCTCGACCTGCTTAAGCTGGCTGAGATTCTTTCGATATAAGCTTACGCAAGCTCGCTTTTGAGCGATATAACCTACCAATAATGCCGGACATACTCCGGCATTATCTTTTTACACCAACTCCTCTCTAGTTTAGGCGCACGAGCCATCCCCAACTTCACCCGAAAAGGTTAACTTTGCTTCTACAACCAATCTGCCCGTAATGGAACGTAACCTTTTTGCCGAAGTAATTCTCCCCTTGGCGCTACCCAAGCTCCTTACCTACTCCATTCCGGCCGAGCTGGCCGCTGAGGTACAGGTGGGCGCACGAGTTGGGGTTCAGCTCGGCAAAAAGAAGGTTTACTCAGCCATCGTGCAACGAATTCATACCAACAAGCCCGAAGGGTACGAGACAAAGGACATTCTGCTGGTTCTCGACAGGTTCCCCATCATCCTACCGCAGCAAATGGAGCTGTGGACGTGGATTTCGAACTACTACATGTGCACCCTTGGCGAGGTGATGAAGGCAGCGCTGCCATCGGGACTAAAACTCGAAAGCGAAACCAAGATTACCCTCACCTCCAACGAGGATCTAGAGATAGAATCACTTAGCGAGCTGGAAAAATCGGTTATCGCCTTTATATCGTCGCGTAAAAGCACCACGCTAGCTGACCTCAACGAGCTGCTGCCCACATCGCGCATCCTGCCCACCATCCGAACGCTACTGGACGATAAGCTGATTGTGCTCGACGAGATTCTCTCGGGTGGGTTCAAACCAAAGAAGGAGTACTTCGTGCGCCTGCACCCCTGCATGCTATCGGAGGAGGATGTCAACACCGCGTTTATTAAGCTCGACAGGGCGGCGGTTCAGCAGAAAGCCTTTTTGGCCTACATATCCATGGCATCGCCCATCGATTTTGCCAAACCGAAGGAGGTGGAGCGCAAGCTAATCATCGAAAAGGCGGAGGTAAGTGCACAGGCCATCAAGGGGCTTAAGGAGAAGTGCATTCTGGATGTGTACGAGCGCGAGGTTACCCGTTTAGGGTTCGACGACGACCCATCGAAGGCCATCAACCCGCTATCGGAAAGCCAGCAGCAGTCGATGGATGCCATCACAAAAGAATTTGAAACAAAGGATGTGGTACTGCTACACGGCGTTACCGGATCGGGTAAAACCGAGGTGTACATCCATCTAATAAATAAAATGCTCGCTGAGGGCAAGCAGGTGCTGTACCTGCTGCCCGAAATTGCCCTTACGGCACAAATCATCACCCGGCTCAAGCGCGTTTTTGGATCGAAGATTGGCATCTTCCACTCCAAGTTCAGCAACGAGCATCGGGTGGAAACCTACCTCAACCTGCTCGACGACACCAACGAAAACCAGTACCAGGTGATCCTAGGCGTACGATCGTCCATCTTTTTACCCTTTAAAAAGTTAGGGCTGATTATTGTCGACGAGGAGCACGAGAACACCTACAAGCAGTACGATCCGGCGCCCCGATACAACGCCCGCGACGTGGCGGTGATTATGGCGCACATCGGTAAGGCAAAGGTGCTGATGGGTACGGCAACGCCGGCCATAGAGACCTACTTTAACGCCAAAACAGGCAAGTACGGCCTGGTGATGCTAGCCAACCGCTTTAACGACGTGGCCATGCCCCAAATGACCGTGGTGGATGTACGCCGCGCCCGCAAGCAGAAGCAGATGCACTCGCACTTTACCTCGCACCTGCTGGATGCAGTGGGAGCTGCGCTGGGTAAAAAGGAGCAGGTGATCCTTTTCCAAAACCGTAGGGGCTTTGCCCCCTTCCTCGAATGCGAGGAGTGCGGCTGGGTGCCACAATGCGAGCACTGCAACGTGAGCCTCACCTACCACAAGCGCAGCAACCTGCTGGTGTGCCACTACTGCGGCTACTCGATGAGCGTACCCACCCTTTGCTTGGCCTGCGAATCGCCATCGATGGTAACTAAGGGTTTTGGAACCGAAAAGATTGAGGAGGAGCTGCAAATATTCTTCCCCGATGCCTCCATCGAACGCCTCGACCTCGACACCACCCGCAGCCGCAACTCGTACGAGCGTATCCTTACCGACTTCGAGGAGCGACGCATAGATATTTTGGTGGGAACGCAGATGGTTACCAAGGGGCTCGACTTCGACAACGTATCGCTGGTGGGCGTGCTCGATGCCGACACCATGCTCCGCTTCCCCGACTTTAGGGCCTACGAGCGCAGCTTCCAGCTGATCCTACAGGTAAGCGGACGGGCAGGGCGTAAGGAAAAGCAGGGACAGGTAATTGTGCAAACCGCGCAGCCCGACTGCGAGGTGCTCCGACTGGTTCAGGGAAACGACTATATAGGCATGTACGAGTGGCAGCTCACCGAGCGCCACCAGTTTCTATATCCCCCATTCTACCGAATAACGAAAATCACCATAAAGCACGTAGACCGCAAGCTGCTGCACGAAATTGCCGAGGTGCTGGGCTACCGCCTCCGCGCCATCTTTGGCGACCGCATTCTAGGGCCCGAAGAGCCCGCCATCAACCGCATCCAAAACCGCTTCCTGCTGGGCTTCGTACTAAAGATGGAGCGCACCAAACCCGTTACCAAGGTAAAGGAG
>CAXYUU010000030.1:0-16276 GCA_964292015.1 uncultured Acetobacteroides sp. | reverse complement strand
GATAAACAAGTTGTAAAATGGCACATCCCAAACACAAAATCTCGAAGACGAGAAGAGATAAACGTAGAACTCACTACAAAGCTGTAGCTCCTACTATTTCTGCTTGCTCTAACTGCGGTGCTACTGTTCTATACCATAGAGTATGTCCAGAGTGCGGCTTTTACAGAGGACGTCTTGTAGTTGAAAAACAAGTAAACGCATAACCACTTTCAAACAGGTTTTTAATTAAAGTTGTATGAAAATTGGAGTTGATGCAATGGGTGGCGACTTTGCTCCTGAAGCGATAGTTTTAGGAGCAATCGAAGCCCAAAAGAAGTTTTCAGATGTTCGCTTGGTGCTGATAGGCGATAAGGCTAGAATAGAAGAGATTCTCATTCGCGAGGGTGTCGAAACTTCTACCTTTGACATTGTTCATACTGACCAGGTGATAGAAATGGGTGAACATCCTGTAAAAGCTTTTAGTTCAAAGCCACAATCGAGCATTGCAATCGGATATAAGCTTCTTATGGAAGGTGAAATCCATGGATTTGCCAGTGCCGGTAGTACAGGAGGTATGATGGTTGGCGCAATGTACACCATTAAACAAATTCCTGGCTTGTTGCGTCCTGCAATTGCTAGTCCAATTCCTGTTAGCCTGGATAGACAAGCCATCTTACTTGATGTTGGGCTAAACCCAGACTGCAAACCAGAGGTACTTGTTCAGTATGCCATGGTTGGGTCGGTTTATGCCAAATACGTGCTCGGTATTGAGAACCCACGTGTTGGCCTGCTTAACATCGGCGAGGAGGAGGAAAAGGGTAGCATTCTAACCCAAGCAACCTATCCACTACTGAAGGAAGCAAAAGACCTTAACTTCATTGGTAATATCGAAGGCCACGACGTATTTCTCGGAAAGGCAGACGTTATTGTTACCGATGGTTTTACAGGTAATGTTGTACTTAAAACAGCAGAAAGTTTTTACGAGTTACTTCGTAAACAAGGCATTAAAAACGAATTTTTTGAGGGATTTAACTTCGAAAATATCGGAGGTACTCCGGTGCTAGGTGTCAACGGTGTTGTCATTATTGGCCATGGGATATCTAACGCTAAGGCGGTCAAAAACATGATTAAACAAGCGATTGACTGCGTTAACGGTGGTATAGTTGAGCACATCCGCGAAAACTTACAATAATTTACAAACCTCATCCATATCTATGGGTGAGGTTTGCTTAACTTATACCATTCTGTAAGGAGTGGCGTAATAATAAAAAGTTAGATGGAGAAAATTTCGGCTGCAATTACTGGAATTGGAGGATACTTACCCGAGTACATCCTCACCAATGAAGAGTTAAGCACCATGGTGGACACCACCGATGAGTGGATTATGACTCGTATTGGAATCAAAACCCGTCATATCTTAAAGGGAGAAGGCTTGGGAGCCTCGGATATGGGGGCAGCCGCAGTAAAGCAGCTCCTCGAAAAGACAAACACAAAACCAGAAGAAGTCGATCTAATTATCTGCAGCACGGTAACTCACGACATGATGTTTCCTGCTACAGCTAACATTATTGCAGATAAGTGTGGTATTAAGAATGCTTTTGGCTTCGACGTTAATGCAGCCTGTTCAAGTTTTCTCTACGCAATGGTAGTTGCACAAAAGTTCATCGAGTCGGGTTCTAACAAGAAAGTAATTGTTGTTGGTACAGATAAGATGTCGGCAATTGTGGACTATACCGACCGCACCACCTGCCCAATTTTTGGTGATGGTGCTTCTGCTATTCTTTTGGAACCAAATTATGAAGGATTTGGAGTTGTAGACTCAATCCTTAGGTCAGATGGAGTAGGACGCAAACACCTTCACATGAAGGCAGGCGGGTCATGTAGACCTGCTAGTCACGAAACCGTTGATAATCGCGAGCACTTCATTTATCAAGAAGGACAAGCAGTATTCAAATGGGCAGTTTCGAATATGGCTGACACTACCCTAGAACTACTTGAAAAGAATAACCTTAAGGGTGAAGATATCGCTTGGCTAGTTCCTCATCAAGCTAACCTCCGAATCATCGACGCCACCGCTAACCGTGCAAACGTAGAACGCGAAAAGGTAATGATTAACATCGAAAAATACGGAAATACAACCTCTGCTACTCTTCCGTTGTGCCTCTGGGACTACGAAAAGCAGCTTAAAAAAGGTGATAATATTATATTTGCAGCCTTTGGCGGTGGCTTTACTTGGGGTGCATTGTACCTTAAGTGGGCATACGACGGCGAAAAGGTTGGAAAATAAAACATTGTGAAGACACGAAATTTTACTACTTTCGTATCTCAAATGGCCCCATAGTTCAAGGGATAGAACAAAAGTTTCCTAAACTTTAGATACAGGTTCGAGTCCTGTTGGAGCTACAACACAAAAGGCGATCTTGAAGATCGCCTTTTTGCATTTAAAAATATCACCTTGACAGATAGAATGAACATTCTGTGACCGAACTTACTCCACATTTACTCCCTCCAATAATCGAATTATCCAATTTTCGTTGCAGATAACCAGGGCAAACGTATTTAAAAAAACGAGGATGGTAAACAAGGAGACCCACATACCCCCCCTTAATGTTTTGAAAATTGAACATCGAAACAACAAAACACAGAAGCACTACCTAGATCACGAGCAAGATAACGTTGCCATATCAGCGATATTTTATCAGGCTTGTCACAAATTTCATCATGTTTATAGCGATTTTCGTCATAACTATAGCAAAGTTGATACCTCTTATGATAACTTTCATGCGTTAGCTAGCTAAGAATACCATATTGCTTGCGAAGGAATTCACATCGGAACTAAAGTTTATTAGATTACGAGTAAAGTTTATCATAACGATAGGAAAGATAGCTAGATGGTTAGCTGAGGAAATCATATCGATACTAAAGTTTACCGCTCGGAATTTGGTCTTCCTGCTTATCAATCTTAAATACAGTTGCCCTGACCGATAATACACCTGCAACAAAATACGTCTTGTAGAGTCGGCATTTACACCTGCCAATAAGGCCACGAATCAGCGCTTAAACAAGCTTTCTTTCAAGATTACCGGCATCTCTCCCCTTATGCCACTTTAGGCGTTTTTCCGGGTATTATTATGCATTCTTATCGCTTAGCCAACTCTCCACTATCTGCACTGAACGCCTTCCCTACCTCACCTTGCTGGTTGAAAGTACAAACTCATACAACACCTATTTCGAACTGCCACGGCTCAACTATCTACCGATAGAAGAATAATGTGTAAGGTGATTTTATCAAAAAGAAAAACGGCACAGGAAACGAAGTGAAATCATTAGCAAAAACGGTAAATAACCAGCAAATTATAATACATAAGAAGTAAAAAACTACGTAGTAAATATAACATCAGGATACCAGTTACAATTCGAAAGTGTTTAAAAATCTTACATCAAGGGTATTACACAAACAATTAATCAAATTCACTCTTGTATCTTTCAAATTACTAGTTATATTCGCGAAACTAGTATAATATATAACATTATGGGTGGAAAAATTCATTTGGATAGCATCGATCAAAAAATTCTATCCTACCTAATTAAAAATGCCCGCATGCCATTCCTCGAAATTGCGCGAGAATGCGGTATATCGGGTGCTGCAATTCATCAGCGCGTAAAAAAGATGGAAGATTCGGGCATTATCGATGGATCACGCCTAATTGTTAAGCCCAAAGCTCTGGGATATGATGTTTGCGCTTTTGTTGGCGTATCGCTTGTACAAACCAGCTACTACACCGAGGCTGTAGAGGTGATTAAACGGATACCTGAAGTTGTGGAGTGCCACTTCGTAACCGGTAATTACGCCGTTATGCTAAAGGTTTTCTGTCGCGATAACGATCACCTTTTAGATGTTTTGGTTAACACTGTTCAGAAAATTCCAGGCGTAGCACGTACGGAAACCCTTATCTCACTAGATCAAGCATTCGAACGTCAGGTTTACGTAAAGGATAAAAAAACGACAAAACCCGCTACCACAAAGAAGTCTACTAAAGAGGAGAAAGAATAGGTTAATCCTATTTCTTTCCTATTTCCCAAGAAGACGTTTGGCAAAAAACTTAACCACCTCTACATTTACTGCATTCCCGAGTTGTTTATACGCAATTCGATCTACAGGATGAAGTTGATAATCGGATGGAAATGATTGCAACGCAGCCGCTTCTTTTGGTGTAATACGGCGAGCAAGTTCGCCAACTATCGATGTTTGGGTAATAGCCACCAAAGCGGGAAAGTAGGTGGCTTTTTTTATGCGTACCCCTGAAGGTCTAAATTGTATTAGATGACTCCAAACCTCAGGTTTAGCATCACCCACCTGCCATTCGAACTTGGCTTTAGCACCTGTGAAATATTTATTCTCCTTAGCCTTTGCATGCCATTGTATCAAAAACTCCCTATTACGGTCTAAAAGCTGCCTATTTTGCTCAATAATACGCCTCTTCCATTGGGGGTAGTTCGTAATATCAACCGTTAGCTTATCTGGTTCAAACTCGGCAGTCCAAACAGGGAAAGTTGGCAACGGCTTAGCTACATTTTTGGCAAAGTCGTTCCAGATTTCGAGGATTACCCGCTCGTTATCGGTTATGGTGTATCGCTGATCATTTAGCGAATGGTCGACCACCTTGCTAATGTCACAAGCTGGCCGCTGACGAGGTTCGGTATACTCCACTTCGCCACGCTTCACCCCTATTCGCTTACAAAGAATAAATACCCGCTCACGAAATTGGGGAATGCCTAAATTATGGGGACTAAAAATAATTGGCTCGTGCGAAAATTCATAGCCAAGTTCCTCAAGACTTGCCTTAATTACCATCCAAGTATTGCCATTATCGTGCCCTACTAAGTTCCGAACATTTTCGAGTAGCATATAGCTAGGCTGATGATGTTTGGCAATACGTATAATATCGAAAAAGAGCGTACCGCGAGGTTCGCTCATTCCGGCCTGCCGCCCCGCTTTCGAAAAAGCCTGACAAGGAAACCCGGCGCAAAGTACATCATGAGTTGGTATTTCGCTTGCCTTAACAGCGCTAACATCGCTGTGCGGTACTAATCCGTAATTCTGCTCGTACACTTTTCTGCACTCAGCATCAATATCAGCCGCAAAAACACACTCACCTCCAAGCTGACTCATCGCCGAATGAAAGCCACCAATTCCACAAAATAAATCAATAAACTTAAAATTGCCCATAACAAAAACAAAGTAAAACTTATTACCCTATAAAGCTAGTGCAACAAGTATTTATGGAATAGATTACACGACACCCACCGCTACCTACTGCGTTGGGTAGTATAGTGGGCTAGCTCAATAAGTGCAGCCTTAACATCAGTTTCTGGATATTCAGATAAAATAGCGATAGCCTTATCACGATAGTCAAACATCAACTTTTCAGTATAGGCTATACCTCCACTTGCAGTTACAAAATCAACCACAGTGCCAACATTTTGAGGTTTTGAACGAGCCTCACGTACCAGCTTAAGGACACGCTTCCGCTCGTCCTTCGAAGAGAGGCTCAACGCATGAATTAGTGGTAAGGTCATCTTCTTCTCCTTGATATCGTTGCCTGTTGGCTTACCAACAAAATTGGTGTGCTGATAGTCGAAAAGGTCATCCTTAAGCTGAAACGCTATTCCGATATACTCTCCATACTGTTTCATTCGCTGTACAACTTCTGGAGAAGCACTAACTGACTGCGCTCCGTTAGCCGCACAGGAAGCAATAAGAGTTGCTGTCTTTTTGCGAATGATATCAAAGTACACCTCCTCGTTAATATCAAGCTTGCGAGCCTTCTCGATTTGCAATAGTTCACCTTCGCTCATCTCCTTTACCGCCTCCGACATAATACGAAGCAAGTCAAACGAGTTGGTATCTACTGAAAGTTGAAGACCTCGAGCTAAAAGATAATCGCCCAAAAGCACCGCAATCTTAGATCGCCACATCGAGTTTATCGACAACGCCCCACGTCGCTCATAGGCCTCATCCACAACATCGTCGTGGATAAGCGTAGCGGTATGTAGTAACTCTATCATCGAAGCTGCCACGTAGGTATTCTCGCTGATAGTACCGTTGAGCTTAGCCGTAAGAAATACAATGGTTGGCCTGAGCTGCTTTCCTTTACGACGTAAAACGTAGCTTACAATAGTTTGCAGCATCGGAATCTTAGAGGTCATCGTATTCTTGAAGAACTCCTCGAAAGACGCCATCTCCTCAGCAACAGGTGCTTTTATAATTTTAGATGATGCGGACATTCAGGTTTTGAATTTGAATTCACAAAGAAAACAAAATATGCGCCAAGCTATAAAAATTTGGCCAACAAAAATGGAATAGGTAAAAAATGGATAGCCATTCTATCTTGAAATTACAATAACTTCAATCCTATTTATGAAAAAGCCCCATCCTTTCGAACAAATTGAAGGATGGGGCAAAATATGTTTAGGTAAACAGCAGTAAATAAAAGCTTACCCCTGCCATGTTAACGATTTCGCTTCATGAGTTCTTCTGTAAATTGCAGCAGAGTAGCTTTACGCTCTTCTCGTACGGTAATTTTGGCAAGTTCAGCAAGTGCCATTTCGAAGTAGCCACTAATTTTTGCCTCAACAATTTCTCTCACGCCAACCTCATCGAAAACTTCTTTAACACCCATAATCTTATCTTCTGGTGCAATATCGGCATCCTTTAAAAGTTTTTGTAGCTTGGCTAAACTTTCGCCTCTTGCCAACTTTACCGCATTAATCATCAGAAAAGTCTTCTTATTGGCCAGAATATCTCCACCAATTGCCTTTCCGAATATTTTAGAATCACCATAAGTATCAAGCAAATCGTCCTGCAGCTGGAATGCTAGCCCAATGTAACGCCCGTAGTTATAAAGGCGATCAGCATCAGGCATTGTAGCTCCTCCAATAAGAGCACCAATTTTTGCAGATCCTGCCAGTAGCACCGATGTTTTAAGCTCAATCATGCGAAGATAATCCTCCTCAGTTACAAAAGGTAACCGCTCATACTCCATATCGAACTGTTGTCCGTCACAAACTTCTAAAGCTGTTGTGTTAAACACCTTTAAGATCTCGGGAAGTGCAGTAGCATCGGTTTGCACTAAATACTTATAGGCAAGAATGCACGCGGCATCACCCGAAAGGATGGCAACATTGGTATTCCACTTTCGATAAACCGTAGGCTTTCCCCTTCGAACCTCAGCCTTATCCATAATATCATCGTGTATCAAGGTGAAATTATGGAACAACTCGAGACCCATTGCGGGCTTCATTGCTTTATCAACAATATCGGAAAAGAGATTAGTTGCCATCAGGCATAGAACGGGCCTGATGCGCTTGCCGCCTAACGATATAGTATATGAAATTGGCTCGTATAGATCACGTGGCTCATTGGGTAGTTGGAGTTGTCCAAACGATTTCTCGACAAGGTTTTGAAGGTCGCTGAATGAATACATATGTAAGGCTTAAAAAGAACCTCTAATGTAGAGATTTTCTTGATTGATTACGCTAATAATCAATCAAAATTATTTTCTTAACAATTAGGTAAAAATAGAATCACCTCAAGGTATAGGATATCACAGATGCTACAAAAACAATAACATCAACTATAAGTTCTCGCCTAACTTCTGGTTCATATCACACTTTCCGGTAAACTTAGCACCAGGTTCAATAGACAGCTTCGTACAAATCATATCGCCGATAACATTTGACGAAATCTTTAACGACAAGAGATCTTGAGTAGTTATGTTACCCTCTACAAAACCTATGACATCGCACTGCTTACAAAATACATTTCCAACAATTCGACCAGTCTCGCCAACTACAATTTTTCCTGTAACAGTAATATTGCCAGTTAGAGTTCCATCAATTCTAATATCCCCGGTAGTAATTACCTCCCCCTTAATTTCAGAACCAAAACCTATTATATTCAGGCTATTTGATATCGGTTCTACGTCCACATTTTTTGCCATATTTCCAAATATTTTCATTTCGCTGAGATTTGGACAAATATATGATTTCTAGCCATGCGGTTTGCTGTTATATATCCTACTTCCTATCATTAGCTTTATTTGTAAGTCACTCCTCTTCCTTGTTAGCAGATGATCCACTATCCGCATCTACAGGTAAACAATCATCCTCTTCATCATCAAAAACATCATCGGCAACTTTATCATTAGATGGACCATGCTTCCGGTAAATAAAGGCAAGGACAAAGCCAACAAGGCCACCTGCGACATGTCCTTCCCACGAAATATGCAGCGGTTCGTTAAGCGATGGGAATAAACCCCAAATCATTTCACTTTGGAGAAAAATAACAATTAAAGAAATAGTCATTAGCGACACATTCCTCCGAATGATACCACTAAAAAACAGGAAAGAAGACAAACAGTAGCATACTCCACTCAACCCGATATGATACCCCTCCCGCCCGAATAACCACACCAGCAATCCAGAGCCAATACCACCTAGAATAACCCAAAGAGCAATACCACCATAAAAATAGAAGCAGCTTAACGAAAGGAAGAAAAATGCTAAGCTATTATTAAAGAGATGCTCCAAATTAGCGTGTACGAAAGGAGACATCAAAAAATTGGCAACACTACTCCACTCACGTGGCATAATTGCAAAATTAGGCATATCGTCACCTAGCATATACTGCACAATAAACATCACCCAAACCAACAAAAGCATGTAGGTCGATACAAAAAGGGCTATCTTTAACCGTCTCCATTCCATTAGGAAAGGTTTAGTATTTTTGTTTAAAATTCGATTGGAAATTTAGAGTATAAAATGACAAGGAGAGCTATTAAAATCACATTTTTTTCGATCGTCGGTGTCGCTTTTACATTGACACTAGTTGGTTTTATCTTTCAGGATAGAATAATTAACGCTGCCATGGATAACATTCGGAAGAATATCCGTAGCCGAATAACCATTGGCGATGCATCTTTTTCGCTGATTAAAGATTTCCCTTATGCATCAATTCGACTATATGATGTATGTATCCTCTCAACTAAGGATATTAACCGAAGAAATTTCAGAAGGATAACAGAACCCGACACGCTGCTAATAGCAGGAAGGCTAAACATCAAGCTAAACGTCATCGACCTTATAAACGATAAAATTACCATAAGGCAGCTGAGCGTTAACGATGGAGAACTCAACCTTCTTATTGATAAAAAAGGCAGATGCAACTATCAAATTATCAAAAAAAAGGGTGAAGCATCAACTCATGAAGTAATACTTAAGATAAATAGCATTAAACTCAAGAATACTAAATTTCGCTTTATCGACTTAAGTAAGCAAATTGCCCTAATAAATACCTTTGCATACCTTAAGGGCGATGGCAACTTCAGCTTGGAGAAGTTTAGCATAAAAACAGAGGTTGATGTTATGGTAAACCAGCTTGCATTTGGCAAGATCAACTACGTAAGCAATCGACGATTTGATCTTAAAGGAAAAATCAAATCCAACTTATACAAATCGTTTAATTTTAAAGACTTTACCATTTCCTATAAAAACAATACGATTCATCTTGATGGCGGCTTTTCAACCGGCACACGATTCTTTGTAGACCTTTCGGTTCGAGGGAAAGAGCTGAATCTAAAAGTGATTAACGAGCTTATACCAAAAATTAGCAAGAAACTCGAAAAGGTAAACTTCGAAGGCAAGGTAAATATGAGTACAAAGGCTAAAGGCTTCTGGACTACAAAAGAATATCCATTCCTATATGGCGATTTTGACGTACGTGGAGGAAAAAGCGAGCTGCTTACCGATAATAGCATTGCATCCGTTAATATGGTTGGCTCATTTTCGAACGGTAAAGGAAATATAGAAAATGCGTTTGTCCGTTTCGACTCGTTTAAAATTGACACCAACTTTGGTAATTTTGAGGGTAAATTTACGCTTACAAACTTTAATAAACCATTTGTAAGCTTATCTAGTAATTTCGACTTATTTATCAGCCAGTTAAACAATGCATACCATATTGATTCGACCAATACGCTAGATGGAACAGTAATTGGAAATATCACTGCAAACGGCGTTGTCGATTTCGACTCGCTATCACCCTTAAAGCTTCTACGAATGGTTAGCAATGGTAACTTTAAGCTGAGCGAAATGAGCTTTCCGATTAATGGGAATAGATATAATATACTGAAAGGGGAAATATCGTTTATACCAACTGCAACAAAGGCTGATGTATACTTTATATCGAATACAATTAATGGGAATATCTCCGCCACTATCACGAATTTGTACGATGGGTTAATGTCTCAAAGACCCTTTACGGCAGATATAACAGCAAACACCAAGAACATCAACTTCGACAATCTTC
This sequence comes from uncultured Acetobacteroides sp., assembly GCA_964292015.1. Taxonomy (GTDB): domain Bacteria; phylum Bacteroidota; class Bacteroidia; order Bacteroidales; family ZOR0009; genus Acetobacteroides. The sequence continues at coordinate 5,928 of CAXYUU010000030.1, read as the reverse complement.
TTTTACTCAACTTCAGTAAAAGTAAAAGTGCTAAACAAAAGGAGCTTAATCTGGCTAACCTCACACTTAACATTAGTTCAAAATCGGCAATTCTCCGTGGGGTACAAATGAATAATCTTCAAGCTGTAATAGAAAAAAATGGACAGTCCATCACCTTTTCGCAGCTAAAGGCAAATGCGTTTGGGGGCAAAGTAGACATGGTGGGTAAGCTGGAACCAAAGCCTAACAAAAATATCGGCGCCGACCTATACGCCCAAGTGGACAGTATTCAGATAGAGTCGCTCTTTAAATCGTTTGGCAACTTTGGACAAACAACAATCACCAACAGAAACATCAGAGGCATGGCAAGTGGAGATGTTGCCTTTAGGGGCGAATACACCTCGGCTGGAAAAATTGATCCCCAATCGGTAGACTGCGTGGCAAACATCTCGATAAACAACGGCCAGCTTATCAAATTCGACCCAGCCTACAAGCTATCTAAATTTATCGACCTTAAGGAGCTTGAGTATATCCAGTTTGCCAATCTAAGAAATCAGATATCTATTAAGAACGGCGTGATAACCATCCCCGCCATGTACATTGGCTCGTCGGCCATAAACCTTGGCATTGCAGGTACACATGGCTTTAATGGGGAGTACAGCTACCGAGCAAAGCTGGCGTTGAAGGACATCCTATTTAAAAAGGCGCGCGCCAAGCTTAAAAAGCAGGTGTCGCAGGAAGAATTCGAAAACAACATGCTGCTGTACTTCAAAATAGAGGGTAACAATAAAACATCGAAGGTAAGCTACGACTGGGGTGGTAAAAGTTGGGATATCCCCGACAAAGAAGCACCGGTAATCCCCGAGAAAGAAAGTTCTAACGCGCCGACACCAGCGACAAAACCATTTGAAGTACAGTGGGATGGTGAAGATGTACCCATTCAGAAGAAGGTATCCACACAAACCATACAGGCCAAACCAGCACCGGCAAAAATAGAGAAAAAGGAACCAGCTAAAGAGGAGGAAAAGAAGCCCCCATTTAAGGTGGAGTGGCAGGAGTAGCATGTGCAGAGCAACGTACAAGCTGCGACAATTCTAATCTTTCTAACTTCGGTCTTCATTCCCCGATCTTTATTCCTATTTTTGTATAAAATCTAGTCTATGTCGGAATCGAAAGTATTTGTAGGACTTGTGGTAAAAGCTACGGGTAGCTGGTACACGGTGGTAAACCGCGAAACTGGCGAAAGGGTGGAGTGCAACATTCGCGGAAAAATCCGCTTGAAGAATGTAAAAACCACCAATCCTGTGGTAGTTGGCGACTACGTTCGTGTCGATTTTTCGTCTGGAGACGACATCGGGGTTATTTCAAAAATCATTGAGCGTCAGAACTACATCATCCGCCGCTCGTCGAACCTATCGAAGGAGGCGCACATCATTGCGGCTAATATCGATCAGGTATTTTTGGTTGCCACCATCGACATGCCCAAGACCAGCCGCGAGTTTGTCGACCGGTTTCTGGTTGCCGCCGAAACGTATAAGATTCCAACAACCATAATCATCAACAAAATAGATATCTACGACATTGATGCTAGAGTGGAGATGGAGCTATTTAAAATGGACTACGCCCTTGCCGGCTACAACGTTTTAGAGGTTTCGGCTACCGAAGGCACCAATCTCGACAAGCTACGCGAGCTGATTGATGGCAACGTAAGCGTGTTTGCGGGTAACTCGGGTGTTGGAAAATCGACCCTGCTTAATGCGCTCGACCTCGACCTGAATCTTAAAACCTCAAAAATATCGGACTACCACCATAAAGGCACCCACACCACCACCTTTTCGGAGATGTTCCCCTTTGGCAACAACGGCTATATTATCGACACCCCGGGTATTAAAGGGTTTGGCATCATCGATGTAAAGAAGGATGAGCTATTCCACTACTTTAAAGATCTGTTTAAGTATTCGGAGGGCTGCCGCTTCTACAACTGCACGCATACGCACGAACCGGGATGCGCCGTTAAAGAGGCGGTAACCGACGAGAAGATTGCCTTTTCGCGCTACGACAGCTACCTCAAGATTCTCGATAGCGAAGACGATAAGTATAGAGCCAACTTTTAGAGGCTGTTAAGACGAATAGCCTAGCATACGGAATTAGCTGGATAGGCATCTCTTCGGTTGCTAATTTCCCGCTATATCAATTCACCCACGCCCGCAAATCGCACATATTGCCGCAGGTAGCTGCGCCGATATGCGATATGTGCGGTAAAATGGAATCCCCACGCAATTAACCCCTACCATCTTAAGGTTCATGGTCGAATAGGATCGGGTAGGCAGGCACCATATCCCAAAAAAGGTAAAATTCAACAGCCATACGGCTTATTTTGAGGCACAAGAATAAACATTGCCCATCTTGTTGTGTTAAGTAAACTGAAATTTCAGCAAATGAGGTCTACAACCAACTTCTAACAACAACAAGCAATGACTCCTCAGCCAATTAGCTACAAAATTACGGGAAAAGCGTACCAGGTACTAGAGGTTGCTCTAAATCCTGGCGAAACCATCGTAGCCGAAGCCGGAACCATGGTGTATATGGACGATAGCATATCGTACGAAATTCGGCTTGGCGATGGTTCGGAAGCCAATCCGGGTATTATGGGAAAGCTATTCCCCTTGGGCGCAAGACCCCTAACAGGCGAAATGTTTTTTCTCACCAACTTCACCAACTACGGTAGAGGAATCGGCAAAATTGGCTTTTCGTCGCCCTACGCAGGCGTAATCCACCGAATCAATCTTAGATCGTTTAAAAATGAGGTAATACTTCAGCGAAACGCCTTTATATGCGCACCAAAAGGCGTTAACCTGTCGCCATACACCCTAAAGAAAACCGGGCTGAACCCCAAGTTTGAGGTTATTCCATTTCAAAAAATTAGAGGCGCAGGCGATATCCACCTGGCCATCGGTGGGCTACTCATCGAACGCGAGATAAACAACGAAACCATCCATGTAGATGCCGCCAGCATTGTAGCCTTCGAGTCGTCCATCGACTTTTCGGTGGAGGCAAAAGGCAATATCAAATCGATGATTTTGGGCAACGATGCGTCTATCGTAGGAACGTTAAGCGGAAAGGGTAAGATCTTGATACAGTCGCTGCCGGTAAAAAAAATGATACAGAGCATCTCCACGTACGCCCACCAGCTGCGCCTTGACGACGGCAAGCAGCTCGGTAAATTCGACCAAGAGTAGGCAAAAAAGAGGCAAGCGCCTCTTTTTTTATACCTTTAGCCCTCGTAAATCAGACTCACCGCTATGGCCACGACCTTAAGTCCCGATAAATTTCTAGAGCTTCGTCCAAGTATAAACATCCTCGACGTACGCTCGCCCAAGGAGTATGCCAAAGGGCACATTCCCGGAGCGCTTAGCCTCCCCCTATTTACCGACGACGAACGCGCCATAGTGGGCACCAAGTACACCAAGCAGGGAAAAGACCTGGCGGTGCTGGCCGGACTCGAATTTGTGGGACCCAAGCTGGCCGAAATGGTTCGCTTTGGGCGTAAGAAGGTAAATTCGCAGGGCGAAATTGCCGTTCACTGCTGGCGAGGCGGCATGCGAAGCGCCAGCGTGGCATGGCTTCTCGAAACGGCCGGATTTAAGGTGTACCTCCTTCGCGGGGGATACAAGGCCTACCGAACCATGCTCCGCGAGCAGGTAGCCGAACAGCACGAGGAAATCCGAATTCTTGGCGGCATGACCGGTAGCGGCAAAACCGACATCCTGCTCGAAATGCGCAAGCTGGGCGCTCAGGTGCTCGACCTCGAGGGGTACGCCAACCACAAGGGATCGGCCTTTGGGGCAATTGGCCAAGAGCCCCAACCGTATGCCGAGATGTTCGAAAATATACTCTTCGACGACTGGAAATCGTTCGACTTTTCGCAACCTATTTGGATTGAGGACGAGAGCAAAAGCATTGGCCGGGTTGCCATTTTCGACGAGCTGTTTACCAAAATGCGCGCGGCAAGGGTGTACCGGGTTTCCATCCCTAGGGAGCTACGGGTAAGCCGACTGGTTAGCGAGTACGCCAGCTTTGGGCCCGAAGTTATTGGCGAGGCGCTGGCAAAAATCGAACGCCGCATTGGCCTAGACATTTACCAGGTGTGCCTAAAAGCACTTGCCCAAGAAGATTACGCCCAAATTGCCAGCCTAACCCTCAAGTACTACGACAAGGCCTACCTCCTTCAAAACGAAAAACGGGATAACGATAGCATCGTAGACATTCCCCTCGACTACGACAACCCTGCCCAGGCGGCCAAGGTGCTTTTGGAACTATAAATTTATCGGAACACGATACAAGTATCACGTATCACGATAAACGTAGCACAACCGAACCGCTTGCGCACGAGATAATCCCAACAGGTAAACAGCTAGTCCTAATCTTAAAATGCGGCTCCAATATCGTGTGTCGTGATACTTGATTCGTGATACCAAAAGATCGTATCAAGTAGCACGATAAACGTATTACGACCGAACCGCTTGCGCACGAGATAATACGGCAGCCATTCCCAATAGGTAAACAGCTAGTCCTAATCTTAAAATGCAGCTCCTATATCGTGTGTCATGATACTTGATTCGTGATACCCAGAGATCATATCAAGTAGCACGACAAACGTAGCACGACATAACTGCCTGGGCACGAGATAATACGGCAGCCATTCCCAATAGGTAAACAGCTAGTCCTAATCTTAAAATACGGCTCCGATATCGTGTGTCGTAATTCTTGATTCGTGATACCCAGAGATCGTATCACGTAGCACGACAAAAGTATCACGACCGAACCGCTTGCGCACGAAATAATACGACGACGTTCCTCATGAGGTAAACAACAGGTACTAATCTTTAAAGTGCGGCACCGGTTTCGTATGTCGTAATACTTGATACGATCTCTGGGTATCACGACCAGGGATTTTGCGTTTAAGATTTGAATAGTGGGCTAACTAATTTTTGAATTGATTGATTTTTATCATTAGGAACCACCCCGCCCTACGGGCACCCCTTCTTGGGAAGGAGGGGAATCACGCTGAGGAAGCTTCAGAATTAATCTCCAGGTGGAGGCTTCGAAAGTTGTGCAAACTCTCCACTCATTCTTGCGTCGTGATACTAAATACTTAATCCCAAGAAAGTCGAACCAGCTACCGATTTACCATTCCGCCAGTAGCGGCAGCTCATCGTCACATCGGATGGGCAAAAGCCACCTGGCGGAAGGTCATCCTAAGCTTATTTTATCCCTCTGCAGCAAGGAAAAACCCCATCTTCAGGGCAATTTAGCCTTTTGCAAGCTGCGTATTTTTCAAATCTGCGAAAAACAGCAAAAATACTGTCGTAGTTTTGCCATGCAGCAAAAAACAACAAAAATACGCACGCGTTTTTTGAGATTACATTAAATCATCAAAAAATACGTTCGTATTTTTACCCGCACAAGCCGAACCTATAAAAATACGGTCGTATTTTACGTGCATACGGTAAAACACCAAAAAAATACGCACGTATTTTTGGTCTTCCGATTGTACTTGATGAAAATACGGTTGGAAAACCCCTCAACAGACGTTGGTTTGGCCTTCCGCCAGCTGGAGAAACCATCAAACCACCTGACGATGGCTTACTCCTGGGCGATTTTCGTGGAAACGGATCGGGTTTGCCCTTCGGCAGCTTGGGGGAGAAGCCTTTCATAGGCGAAATGGCCTTTTGCCATGGGCGTAGGCCTCCGAACGGATGGGTGGGCAGATACGCCTAATGAAACGGGGATTGGCTGAGAGAAAGCCAGGTATTTCGCGTTTAAAAATAGGGTGTGAACAAGATTGATTTATTGGGCTTGCTTGTAAAGAAAACCACCCCGCCCTACGGGCCCAATGTCATTAAATTAAGGAAAAAACTTTCCTCGGAGTGTCATCCCGTGCTTGTC
>CAXYUU010000029.1:0-16583 GCA_964292015.1 uncultured Acetobacteroides sp. | reverse complement strand
TATGTTGATGTTGCCACTCACCACCACCACATCGGCCGCAAAACGCTCCGATAGCGGAATGATGTACCCGTCGCTATCGATGTAAACGCTGCTACCGTCGGAGTTAAAGATGCGCATAATGGCATCGCGCTGCTCCACCTTAATGGTGAGTACCCCGCTTACCGTTGTGTACACCTCGGCTCGCTTAATAAAAGCCATTTCGAGGACGCGCCTCTCGATTCGGTGGGTATTAATTTTAGAGAGTCGAGTTCCAATAAGCTTCGGCACCACCGTATTCGCCACACGAACAACATCATCCTTATTGATGAAGCGGTTTTGTGAGCTATCGGCAATCTCCACCTCCACCTTGCGGCATACTGTTCCCTTCTCCTTATCCTTAACAAAGAAAATGGAGGTGCCGAGGTAGGCCATAATGCCCACCCAAAGAACGATAGTTCCTACAATAGCCCATTTTCTTTTCTTTATCTTCATTTTACGCTGTATCTAACTTTAAGCATTTCGGCAATAGGTTCAACTAGCTTATCGATGTCGCCTGCGCCAATGGTCATCAGCACGTCGATATCGCGCTTGCTCAGCACATCGAGCAGCTCGTTTTTCGAAATTAGCACCTTGTTCGAAGCGGTAATCCTATCGAAAATAATTTGCGATGTAACGCCCTCGATAGGCAGCTCACGTGCAGGATAGATGTCGAGTAGGATAACCTCGTCGAGGAGGCTAAGGCTCTCGGCAAAACCCTCAGCAAAATCGTGGGTGCGCGTGTAGAGGTGTGGCTGAAAAATACCGCAAACCTTACGGTCGGGGAACATCTTCTTCACCGATGATATCGATGCACGCAGCTCGGCTGGATGGTGCGCATAGTCGTCTAAAAACGTCAGCGTTGGCGTATTGATATAAAAATCAAAGCGACGCTTTACACCACCAAACGAAGCAAGGCCACGCTTCAGCGCCTCGGTGTCGTCGGTCACGGTAAGCGCTAAGGCCACCGCAGCAATGGCATTCTCGACATTTATCCACCCAGGCACGCCCAGAGTACAAGCCTCGATACGTGTTTTTGGGGTGATGATGTCGAAGGTGTAGGTGCCGTTTGCGTTGCGGGCAATATTTTCGGTGTGGTAATCGCCACCCTTATCAATCGAATATCGGTAAACCGTAATTTCCTTACTGGCGATGGGAACCTCCACACCCTGCTTAAGCACCAAGGTACCATTTGGCTTTATCTGGTTAACAAAGTCACCAAACGAACGAAGCAACTCCTCGTGCGTTCCGTAAATATCTAAATGGTCGGCATCGGTAGAGGTAATAATGGCAGCATCGGGATATAGCTGCAGAAACGAACGATCGAACTCGTCGGCTTCGGCAACCAGCACATCGTTTTTAGAGAGCAGCAAGTTGGTGTTGTAGTTCTTGGCAATACCGCCAAGGAAAGCATTAACACCACCTAGCGCCTCCATCAACAAATGCGACAGCATCGTCGACGTGGTGGTTTTACCATGTGTCCCGGCAACGCCCAACGTACGCTTCGATGCGGCAATAACGCCAAGGGCTACGCTCCGCTTGATAACCTTAAAGCCATTACCCATAAAATAGGTAAGCTCACTATGATCGGCAGGAACTGCCGGCGTATAAATCACCAGCGTATCGTTCGGATTGCTCCTAAACTCGGTTGGGATTAGAGAAATGCTATCATCGTAGTGTACATCCACACCTTCGGAAGCAAGCGCACGGGTTAACTCCGTTTCGGTACGATCGTAACCGGCCACCTTCAACCCTTGATGGTTAAAGTAACGGGCCAAAGCGCTCATTCCGATGCCTCCAACTCCTACCAAGTACACGTATTTATATGATGGTTTCTCCATGTTATTTTTCTAGCTTCAAAATTTCGTTCGCAATTCGTTCGGCTGAGTTGGCAATGCCCAACTTGGCTATATTTTTGGTGAGCAGTGTACACTTATCGGGACTATTCACCAGTGCCACCACCTCTTTCATTAGCCTCTCGTTGCAGTAGGCATCGGTAACCAGCAGCGCGGCATCAACATTTACCAGCGCCATCGCATTCTTGGTTTGATGGTCCTCCGATACGTTTGGCGATGGAACCAAGATGCAGGGTTTTGCCACCAGGCAAAGCTCCGAAATGGTGCCAGCACCTGCACGAGATACTACCACATCTGCAACGGCATAGGCCAAATCCATTCGGTATATAAAGTCCATCTCCTTAACGTTGGTAGCACCCGACTCTTCGACCGCCTTTTTCGAATCGGCAATATAGAACTTACCGGTTTGCCATAGCAGCTGGAAATCTTGATCCTCAACCTGCTCTAAATAGCTTGCAATGGTACGGTTGATGGTACGTGCCCCAAGGCTTCCGCCAAGTATGAGAACTGTTTTTTTATTTGGGTCTAAGCCAAAGAAGGTATAGGCTTCAGCACGTTTTTCATTCAGGTTCACCAAATCCTGACGAACCGGATTACCCGTCTTGATAATAGATTGTGCCGGAAAGAAACGCTCCATACCATCGTAAGCGGTGCAAATACAGCCCGCCTTTTTCGAAAGTATCTTATTGGTTACCCCTGCATATGAATTTTGCTCCTGAATAAGCGTTGGTATCTTCTTGCGGTTGGCCATGTAGAGTACCGGTCCGCTAGCATTGCCGCCAACACCTACTACGGCATCGGGTTTAAATTCGTCGATCACCCGACCAGCCTCGTTTAAACTTTTAATAAGCTTAAACGGAAGGGCCAAATTACTTAACGATAAGCTACGCTGAATACCAGCAATTGGAAGTCCTACAATCTTGTAACCAGCAGCAGGAACCTTTTCCATCTCCATCCTACCCTGTGCACCTACAAAAAGTATCTCGATGGTTGGATCGATTAGCTTTAGCGCGTTGGCAATAGAAATAGCTGGATAGATATGTCCTCCAGTACCACCTCCCGATATGATGATTCGCTTACTCATAAACAGCTTCCTCCTTTTTTGCGGGCTCAACGTCCGCTTTATCCTCTTTATTTTTTACGACAGCAGGTGTTCCCTCTGCAATTTTACGGGTTGCACTTTGGATGAGTCCAAATACGGCACCCGTCATCCAAATGGAGCTACCACCCATACTTACGAAGGGTAGTGTTTGCCCTGTTACGGGGAATATGCCTACGGCAACCCCCATGTTTATCATTGCCTGAACAACAAGCAACAGTATAAGCCCCATCGTCAGAAACGCGGGGAATGTTTTTTCCGTTTTTTTGACAATAGCCCCCGCTCGATAAAGTAGCGCGAGGTAAATCATCAGAATAATAAAGCCACCGATCAGCCCGTACTCCTCGATAATGATGGCAAAGATAAAGTCGGAATAAGGGTGAGGCAGGTAGTTACGCTGCGTACTGTTACCAGGCCCCTTGCCAAACACGCCACCCGTAGCCACCGCAATCTTCGACTGGTCGGCTTGAAAGGTATCATCTCTTGTTGGCTTATTATCCTTACTATCGCCAACAAAGGTGTGATAGCGCTTTTCCCAAGTGGCAATACGGTGTTTCTGAAAGCCAGTTGCCTGCGCAACCAGTACGAAAACAACAAGCAGAACAACCGCTCCAACCCCCGTAAACATAAGGTGCTTTGTGCTAACCCGTCCAATAAACATCAGGATAACACAAACCAAACCAAGCATAGCTGCTGTAGAGAAGTTGTTAGGAAGAATGATAAGGCATATACCGCCTACCATTGCTATAATTTTTAGGTAAACCTTCCACTCCTTAATATCTTTCTGATGGATCGCGAGCATATGTGCTACGTACATCACCAGCGCCACCTTGGCAAAGTCCGATGTTTGAAAGGTTACCCCACCAATCGAAATCCAGCGCGCTGCATCGTTAAGATTCGCACCCATTGCCATTGTTAACAAAAGCAACGGAATGCTAGCCCAAACCAGCAGTTTGGATGCCTTTTGATAAAACCTCAAATCCAAAAGATGAACTACGTAGGCAATTGCCACACCCGAAAAAACGAAAAGGAGCTGCTTAAGAAGGAAGCGAAATGTTTCGCCATGATACTTCGAGTATGCTAACGTACCTGTCGCTGAGTATACCACCAAGATGGATACTACCGCAAATACTGCCAGCATAGCCCAAATTACAGGGTCTCCTTTAAAATGTTTAAGCAGACGATCCATCTTCTTTATAAGTTTCTAACTGCGTTTTTAAATTTTCGTCCTCTATCCTCGTAGTTCTCGAACAAGTCGAAGCTGGCACAGGCCGGCGATAGAAGCACAACATCTCCCTCGACTCCTAACTTGTAGGCTTCTAATACGGCTTCTTCTGCCGATTTAGTATCAATAATTGTAGGAACAATATCGTTGAAAGCACCATGAATTTTGGCGTTATCGACACCCAAACACACAATAGCTTTTACCTTTTCGTTTACTAAACTGGATAAAGTAGCGTAATCATTACCTTTATCGACACCGCCAACAATCCAAATCACATTTTGACGCCCCTTCATACTCTCAAGTGCATACCATGTCGAGTTGATATTGGTAGCTTTAGAGTCATTAATAAAGGTAATGCCCCGAACCTTTATAACTGGTTCCAGTCGATGTTCAACCCCCTGAAAGTCGCTAAGCGACTTACGAATCACATCGTTGCGAAGTTCAAGTACGGTACCTGTAATAGCGGCAGCCATCGAGTTGTACACGTTGTGCCTACCCTTAAGCGAAAGCTCATCGACAGGCATTTCAAATTCCAAGTTCTTGTACTTAACGGTAAGCGTCTCGCCATCGAGATATGCGCCTTCCACCACCTCAAACTCTTGCGAGAATGGGAGTAGCTTAGCACGATGTACTATTTGTTCGACATTTTCCATTGTCACCTCGTCGTCGGAGCAGAAAATGAAACAGTCGTTCTCTCTTAAATTCTGGGTAATGCGGAACTTCGAATCAACATAGTTCTGCATCTTATAATCGTAACGATCGAGATGGTCGGGCGTAATATTGAGCAATACCGCTATATCCGCTCTGAAATCGTACATTCCATCAAGCTGAAAGCTACTCAACTCGAGCACGTAGTAGTCATAATCTTCAAACGCTACCTGAAAGGCAAAACTTTTACCAATATTTCCACCTAAACCTACATTCAACCCAGCCTTCATAAGCATGTGATAAATGAGCGAGGTAGTGGTAGTTTTGCCGTTGCTACCGGTAATACAAATTGTTTTTGCCTTGGTGTAACGACCGGCAAATTCAATCTCCGAGACAATCTTAATCCCTTTTTCCTTGATTTTAGCCACCATTGGGGCTTTCTCTGGAATACCCGGACTTTTTATCACCAGTGTTGCATTAAGGATAAGCTCCTCAGTATGCTTTTTTTCTTCAAAAGGGATGTTGTACTTTGTTAAAGTATCCTTATACGAATCCTTTAGAACTCCTAAGTCCGAAAGAAATACGTCAAACCCCTTCACCTTGGCAAGTACAGCAGCACCTACACCACTCTCACCTCCACCTAAAATTACAATTCTCCCGTTCTCCATACTACCTAATCTTAAGCGTTACAATAGTAATCACAGCCAGCATAATTGCCACGATGGTAAATCGCATCACAATTTTCGGTTCTGGATACCCCTTCTTTTGGAAGTGGTGGTGCAAGGGAGACATCAAGAATACACGACGTCCCTCGCCATATTTTCGTTTAGTGTACTTAAAATATGCAACTTGAATCATCACCGAAAGGCTCTCTACGAAAAACACACCGCAGAGAATAGGAATCAGCAGCTCTTTACGAATTATGATGGCACTTACAGCAATAATACCTCCAATAGCCAAACTACCCGTATCGCCCATAAATACTTGGGCAGGATAGGTGTTGTACCAAAGAAATCCTATTAAAGCTCCAATAAACGCGGCAATAAATATTACCATCTCTCCCGAATTGGGAATGTACATGATGTGAAGATAGTCGGCATAGATAACGTTACCCGACAGGTACGTCAGTATCCCCAGCGTGGTACCAATTACCACCGACACGCTAGTCGCTAAACCATCAAGACCATCGGTAAGATTTGAACCATTCGAAACGGCAGTTACAATAAGTATCGTTGCAAGAACAAATACTACCCAACCCCACGTTTGCTTATTTTCGGTTTTAAATGGAACCAATTTAGAGTAGTCGAACTCATTATTTTTCACAAAAGGAATGGTGGTCTTAGTAACCTTTTCGTCGGGTGAGAGGTAAACGACCCTTTCGTTGGCATTACCGGCATTACCCACAATGGTAACCTGAGCATTTGATGCATCACGACTTACTTTTTCGCGAACAACCACACCATCATTAACACATAAGGTTATACCTACAATTAAGCCAATACCTATCTGTCCAAGAATCTTAAATTTTCCAGAAAGACCTTCCTTATTCTTCTTAAATACCTTTATATAGTCATCAAGCAAACCAATACCGCCCAACCAAACCGTGGTAATAAGCATTAGCTGTACGTAAACATTCTTCAAATCGCCTAGTAGCAGAACTGGAATAACAATAGATGCCAAAATGATGAGACCTCCCATTGTTGGTGTACCACGCTTTTGCATTTGCCCCTCCAATCCAAGGTCCCGAATCTCCTCTCCAATTTGTTGACGTTGAAGCATACGAATAATGCGCTTACCAACAATCAACCCTATAGTGAGCGATAAAATAATAGCAAGCGAAGCCCTAAACGAAATGTAGTGAAACATCCTCGCTCCGGGGAAATTTAGTCCTTCCAAATAATTAAAAAGATAGTAAAACATCTATTGTTTAGTTTATTGCAGTGATTCAAATATATCTCTTAGCACCTCTTTGTCGTCAAAATGATGCTTAACTCCATTTACCTCCTGGTAGTCTTCATGCCCCTTACCAGCAACCAGCACAATATCGTTAGGTTTGGCAAGTAAACATGCTGTTTTGATACCCTCCTTACGATCTGCAATGGTTAACACCTTGCCCATTTGCTCGGGCAAGATACCTTGGCGCATATCATTAAGAATATCGTTAGGATCTTCGTTTCGCGGATTATCGGATGTAAGCACGACAAAGTCGGCACTACTAACCGCCACCGAGGCCATAACAGGACGCTTGGTTTTATCGCGGTTTCCGCCAGCTCCAACCACCACAAATAGTCGTTGTCCTTCCTTGCGCATCTTGTTAATCGTGCTGATCACATTTACCAACGCATCGGGTGTGTGGGCATAATCGACAATAGCGGTAATACCTGATTTTGACTTTATATACTCGAAACGACCGCTTACCGAATCTAGAAGGCTGAGTATTCTAAGAACCTCATCCTTATCGGCACCAAGAAGAATTGCAGTAGCGTACACTACCGTTAAGTTGTAGCCATTAAAGTCACCAAGAAAGCGTGTCCAAACATCATCTCCATTGATATTAAGCAGCATTCCTTCGAAGTGGCTCTCTATGATCCGAGTTTTATAATCGGATGGATTCTTTAATGCGTATGTTTTGATGGTTGCCTTACAGTTTTGCACCATCACCCGCCCATTTTTATCATCGATGTTGGTAAGGGCAAATGATGTTTTTGGCAAATTATCAAAAAATGCCTTCTTCGCCTTAATGTAGGCGTCAAATGTTTTATGATAGTCGAGATGATCGTGGGTGATATTCGAAAACAGACCACCTTCGAAATGTAATCCCTCAATACGATGCTGAGAAATAGCATGCGAACTCACCTCCATAAAGCAGTACTGACAACCAGCATCAACCATTTGATTGAGCAGGTTATTTAGCTCTACAGCATCAGGAGTGGTATGCGTAGCATCAACCTTTACATCATCAATATAGTTTACAACCGTAGAAAGCAACCCTACCTTATTGCCCAACTCGCGGAACATTCTGTAAAGTAGTGTTACAGTTGTTGTCTTTCCATTAGTTCCGGTAATTCCTACCAGCTTCAATTTCTTAGACGGATTATCGTAAAAATTGGCGGCAATTCGACCACAAGCAACTAGCGAGTCGGGAACAACCACAAAGGTTACCCCTTCTGATTTTACTTCTGGAAGTTTTTCGCAAACTATGATTTTTGCACCTTTAGCAATAGCGTCAGGTATGTACTTATGCCCATCCACCTGAGTTCCGCTAGTAGCAATGAAAAGTTGTCCTGGCACAATATTCCGAGAATCGAAACCAACCGAAGGCACCTCAAGAGCCTTGCTCCCGAGAACCTCAACTATCTCTACACCACTAAGAATCTGTTCTACATTATGCATAGCAACCTACATTGACATTTCTAAATAAACTTTTTGACCTCGTATGATTCGTTCGCCCACGCCTATCGACTGCTTACGAACATGTCCCTTGCCCTTAAATACCACTTTTAAACCGGCATTTTCGAGCAGGAACAAGGCATCTTTAATGCCCATACTAGCAACATTGGGCATTATATTCTTTACAACACTTCGCTTCGACAGCACAATTTCAGAATTCGAACTATCGATAGAAACGTATCCTGTTCGTTGTTCCTGTTTAATGCTATATGGAATTTTAAGACCCTCGTAAACCTGAACAAGACTCTTAACATCGCCCGATTTTGAACGTGGCAAATCTACAAATTTACCGTTAGTAACTAAAGGAGTATGCCAAGTTAAGCTGGTGGAGTACACCTTATCAGCAATCTCCTTAAATACGGGACCAGCAACCTGTGCAGCGTAGTAAACATTCTTCGAAGGGGCATTTATCACCACGATGCAGCTATACTTTGGATTGTTAGCCGGGAAATATCCGACAAAAGATGCCTGATATACCCTGCGACCTTCGGTACCATACCCACGCGATCCCTGTGCTATTTGAGCAGTACCCGTTTTACCCGCTATTTTATAGTTTAAGTTGCGCAAGTTGGTAGCCGTACCCGAATCGACAACACCCTGTAATACCCCACGCACCTTATCCAACGTATTCTTGGAGGCTATAGATGGAACAATTACCTCTGGTGGAAACGACTTTACCACGTTACCGTGCATTCTCAACTCCTTAACCAGCTTAGGACGAACCATTTTTCCATCGTTAGCAATGGCATTGTAAAAGGTAAGCATCTGCAGCGGAGTAAGCTTAACCTCATAACCCATTGCCATCATCGAGAGCGATAATCCCGACCAGTACCTATCACTAGGATACTTTATATTGGGCTTAACCTCACCCTTAATATCAAAGCCAACCTTTTCGTCGAGTTTCATATTATACAGGCGGTCGATAAACGCTGCCTCACGCCCTTTATAGCACTTATTAATAAGCTTAACAACCCCCACATTCGACGAAACCTCGAATACTCGCTGAGCGCGAATTCGTCCATATCCACCGTTGTGCTTCGAATCTTTAATTCGCTTGTTATGGATGAATATCTCCCCCTCTTCGGTATCAACCGTTTCGTCGAGCGAGATAAGGCCATCTTCGAGCATACAAATGAGCGATGGTATTTTAAAGGTCGAACCAGGTTCTACCGATTCGCCCACAGCGTAGTTGTAGTTTTCGGTATAAGTACCATCTGAGTTACGCTTAAGATTGGCAATGGCACGAATCTCGCCAGTAGCCACCTCCATAAGCACGGCTGTTCCGTGGTCGGCAGCATTCACGTCTAGCGAACGGTGAAGAGCCCGTTGAGCTACATCCTGAAGATTGATATCGAGGGTCGAAACCACATCCAGACCATCTTTAGGTTCAACTTCAACGCCTCCGTTGAGCGGTATCCACACATTACCAGCAACACGTTGCGCCATGGCAAGTCCTTCGGTACCTTTTAAATCGTTATTGAAGGAGTATTCGATACCCACTCCGTAGCCATCTTCGTTAATTGCACCAACTGTCCGTGCGGCAAGATAGGAGTTCGGCTTTAGGCGGCGACCAACCTGTACCAAAACGAGGCCGCTCTTATTCTTTCCAAGATTAAAAAGTGGAAACTCTTTAATCTGCTTCATCTCGAGGTAGTTTACCCTGCGGGGAACTACTGCATAGTAACGCTTACCCTGCTTGCGAGCTTTAACCAATGCACTACGGTAGGCACTTGCCGTCTTATCCTTAAAAAGATTCGCTAGGCATCGAGACACCGAGTCTACTTTTCCAAAAAAGACAGAGTCGACTAGCCCTTTAGCCTTTAAGTCCATGCGCACCTCATAGTATGGTATAGAGGTAGCAAGGATTCTGCCATCGACCGCAAGGATATCACCCCTACTCGATTCGATGCTAACCCGCTTATAGGTTACCTCGTTTGCCTCTTGCCTCCACTTGGAACCTTGGAAAAACTGAAGCCTGATGGCCTGTCCAAGAATAAACATCCCAAGTATTATGAGTCCAAGGTAAACAACACCTATCCTCCACATTATGTCTTTTTTAACCGACATACCTATACCTACTTATTGTCTATAATTTTGGGTGGAACAGTCGATTCTTCGAGCTCCATACCACGTTCTTTTACTAAGTTTATCACCTCCGTCTGGCGGCTAATCCGCATCAGCTCGGCTGCGGTGGTTATCGACTCCGAGCGAAGGTTTTTCAACTCCTCCTGAAGCTGCTGCTGTTCAATGGCAATCTTTTCGTTTTTATACCTATTGGAAATGTAAAGGATGGCCAAAACTACGAGCAGTATAATATAAGGTACATGCTTTACGAGATATCCCCGTACAAGCACATTGCCCGATATCACATCCTTAACTGGGTTTGCCCACCTTGTAGCCGCTTTCTTTGGCTGCTGAATGTCGGTAAACTCGGGTGCTTCGTCTTTCTGACCAATCTTATCCAAAACCTCTTCCATGGCTACTTTTTTTCCGCAACACGTAGCTTTGCGCTGCGCGAACGGTTATTCACTTCAAGCTCCTTGGCACTTGGGCCAACAGCCTTTCTGGTAATCAGAGTAAACGGTGTAATGGGGTTGCCATAAAAATCCTTCTCCACCTTACCTTCAAAATTCCCACTCTTCATAAAGTTCTTAACCAAGCGATCCTCTAACGAGTGGTAGGTTATCACGCTAAGGCGTCCACCTGGCTTAAGCACCTTAAGCGATTGCTCGAGCAGCTGCTTTAACGCCTCCATTTCGCGGTTCACCTCTATACGAAGTGCCTGAAACACCTTTGCTAAGAATTTATGCTGCGCATTGGCGGGCATATGTGGCTGTAAAGCATCCACCAGCTCCTGCACCGTTTCGAGCGGTTTTTCCTCCCTTTTTTTAATGATGGCCTTAACCAACACCTTGGGATTATCTACTTCGCCATAAATACGAAGGATCTCCATCATCTTCGATGGATCGTACGTATTCACGATATGAGCGGCATCAATTTTCGAGAGGGTGTTCATGCGCATATCCAGCGGACCTTCGAAACGAAACGAAAAACCTCGCTGCTCGTCATCGAAGTGGTGCGACGAAACGCCCAGGTCGGCAAGAATACCGTCGACCTCTTCGTACCCATTTACACGAATGAAGCTACGCAGGTAACGAAAGTTACCATGAACAAAAATGAGCTTATCGTTGGAAGGGATATTTGCCTGCGCCTCCAAATCCTGATCGAAGGCAATTAGCTTACCCCCTTCGAGCTGTTCTAGTATGTAGCGCGAATGGCCACCTCCACCAAATGTCACATCAACATAAACTCCATTTGGATTAATGTTCAGACCTTCGACACTTTCCTTAAGCATTACGGGTACGTGGTATTCGCTCATAGCTCTACATTTTCGTCTCCAAGAAACTTCTCGGCATCGGCCGCAAACATTTCCTGAGACATATTGGTGGTTTGATACTTATCCTTGTCCCAAATTTCAATCTTATCGCCAATGCCTATAAACACCAACTCCTTTATCAAGCCTGCCATTTCGACAAACCGTTTAGGAATAAGCATTCGGCCACTAGCGTCGAGTTCGACCTCTGAAGTCGACTTGTAAAACTCCCTTAAAAACTGGTTTTGCTGCTTAACAAAAGGATTTAACTTCTTCCTCATAAGCACAACTTGGCGCTCCCACTCCTCTATAGGATACAGCACAAGGCAATCCTCGAAGATATCCTTCTTCAGGATGACATGGTCGAGTGGTTCTTTCCACTGCTTTTTAAACGCAGCAGGAAAGAGTACACGCCCCTTATCGTCGAGTTTGCAGTTGTAATCTCCTACAAAAGAGTTCATTAATTTGATTTTTTAATCATGGTAAAATTACTACATTTTCAAGCAAAAACATCCACTTTTTCCCACTTTTTCCCACATTGTTGATAACTTTTATGTTAAGGATAGATTTTAACAGCCTCCAGCAACTCCAAAATGACGTTAACAATGGTCTCTTTGCACTTTATCTTTAGGCCAATTCGATATTTTTCTTACATTTGCCAATTAGCAAAAAAACAATTTTAACCGTGGAAGACCATACGGACTATTACATAGACGTAGATAAGATTATAGCCAACAAAAACCCAAGGCTTAAGAAGTTCCTACCAAAATTTATTACCAACTATCTCAAGCGCATAATCCACCAAGATGAGCTTAATGGCATACTGCGTAGGCATGGACATAAGCAAGGTCTGGACTTTGTAAATTCGTCGCTCAAGGATTTAGGTATTAACTATAGGGTTTACGGCGTCGAAAATTTAAAAATCGACGGTCGCTACCTGTTTGCCTCCAACCATCCGCTAGGTGGGCTCGATGGGCTTATCATGATGAGCGAGATGGGGCGACACTACGACAATATTAAGTTTGTCGTAAACGACCTGCTGATGAATATCAAGCAGCTCGAACCGCTCTTTATCCCTGTCAACAAGCTAGGCAGGCAAACATCAGACTACGCCGCTAAAATAGAGGCAACCTACGCATCGGAAGCACAGGTGCTCTACTTTCCTGCAGGCATTTGCTCGCGTAAGGTAAATGGTCGGATTGAGGACTTGGAGTGGCACAAAAGCTTTATTCAAAAAGCAATAAAGCATCAGCGCGATATTGTCCCTGTACACTTCTCGGGTCGCAACTCCGAATTCTTTTACAACCTATCGAACTTTAGAACGAAGGTGGGCATAAAGCTGAACTTCGAATTTATATACCTGGTCGACGAGCTGTTCCGCCAGAAGGATAAGAAAATCGACATCGTTATTGGGGAGCCAATTCCTTACCAAACTTTCGATAAAAGCCGTACCTTGAACCAGTGGGCACTATTTGTCCGCGAAAAGTCGTACGCACTTGCCGAAGAGCTGGACTACTAAAATAGAGCACTAATTATACTGCCATGGAACCAATCATTCACCCTGTTGATAGACATCTTATCAAAAAGGAGCTGACCAAAGATAAGTTCCTCCGTAATACCAATAACGGGGGAAACAAGCTGTACATTATCGACCACCACGACTCGCCAAACACCATGCAGGAAATTGGCCGCCTACGCGAGCTGGCCTTTAGGGCTGCTGGTGGCGGAACCGGCAAAAGTGTCGACATCGACGAGTTTGACATCGACCCCTTGCACCCATACAAGCAGCTGATTGTTTGGGATCCTAACGTGGAGGAAATTATTGGCGGTTACCGCTACATTGTTTGCGACGACCTAAAGGTGGAAAACCTGGCCACATCGGAGCTGTTTACCTTCTCGGAAAAGTTCCAAAAAGAGTTTCTTGGCAACATGATTGAGCTGGGGCGCTCGTTTGTTCAGCCAAACTACCAGAGCACCCGCCTGCGTAGCAAGGGCATTTACGCCCTCGACAACCTTTGGGATGGACTTGGCGCGCTCGTAGTGGAGCATCCCGACCATAAGTACTTTTTCGGAAAGGTTACCATGTACACCTCGTACAACGTAGAGGCTCGTAACATGATTCTCTACTTCCTGAAGAAGCATTTCCCCGACAACGACAACCTGGTTAACCCCATCGACCCGCTAACCATTGAGGCCGACAACGAGGCTCTCGATAGCATCTTCGACGGAAAAACGTACGAGGAGGGCTACAAGATCCTTCAAAAGAAAATTAGGGAAATGGGCGAGAACATTCCGCCGCTCATCAACTCGTACATGAACCTATCGCCTTCGATGAGGGTATTTGGCACCGCCATTAACCACGAGTTTGGAGGGGTAGAGGAAACCGGCATTCTGATTACCGTCGGCGACATCTACCTACGCAAGGTGGAGCGCCACATGAAGTCGTTCATACCACGATTTATTCGACGAAAGCTACATAAGTAAACAAAAAGGGGCAGTGCCCCTTTTTTTATGCCCGTATGCCGGGTAGATTCGCCTCCTGCTTACGATACCGCCTTCCGCCTTGGCCTACCATCCATACTTACGAGCGCGGACACGTACGGATGCTACCGAAATGCGAGAACGTAGCCTGCACCATCTCGACCTGCCGGTAAAATAGCGACCGGCCAGCCGCCGCATCGGAGCAGCGAAACACCATCACCATCACCATAAAAAAAGACCCCACCATTTTGGTAGAGCCTTCGATTTCTTACGGGTAGGGTTACCCCCAAATATCGTTCTTTGCCGTCAGTATTAGGGGTGCCGAGTCGGTTATGACGATGGTGTGCTCGTGCTGGCAGGTGTAGCCGCCGCGGTTGCCGGTAAGGGTCCAGCCGTCGCTGCCGGCTTCGGTGTACGACGAGAGGGTGGAGATGAAGGTTTCGATGGCCACCACCCCACCGGTCTTAAAGCGCTGCTTGTTGGTGCGATCGGGCCAGTTGAGTATTTCGAGCGGCTGCTCGTGGAGCTTGCGGCCTACGCCGTGGCCCGAGAGGTCGCGGATTACCCGGTAGCCGGCCTTTTTGGCCTCGGTTTCGATAAGCAACCCTACCTTCGACACCTCAACTCCGCCACGAATGCTCATGATGGCCTTTCGGAGGATCGTTTTAGAGGCGTCGACCAGCTGTTGGTGGTGGTGGATATCCTCGCCCAGCACAAACGAACCGCCGTTGTCGGACCAGAAGCTGTTGAGCTCGGCCGATACGTCGATGTTCACCAGGTCGCCCTCGTGCAGAATGCGCTTGGCTGTGGGGATGCCGTGGGCAACCTCGTTGTTGACGCTGATGCACGTCCATCCCGGAAACTTGTAGGTGAGCTTGGCTGCCGACTTGGCGCCGAGCTCGTTGAGCAGCTTGCCCCCAAAGTCGTCGAGCTCCTTGGTAGACATGCCCACGCGGGCATGCTCGCGCATCTCCTTAAGCGTGATGGCTACCGCATCGCTTATTCGTTTCATTCCCTCCAGCTCGTCGTCGTGTGTAATGGTCATATTCCCTCGGTTTAGTCGTTTTGCGGGCTCGCGCGTTGCCATTGCCGAGTGGTGCAAGCCCACCGGCAAAATTAGCCCAATGCTCCATCAAACCAACAGAAACCGGAAATGTTTGAGGTGCGGCAAAATAAAAAGGCCGTACCTCGCAGCACTGCCTTTTTCTGTGTTAATTATAAACCAATATGGGAAAACACCTATGAACTTACTTTTTCACCTCCTCCGCCGGGGTCCGATTTAGCGGAGCAACCACCGCCTCCACCCTTTCGTAGAGTCGTTTTTCAAAATTCTTGAGGTCGTCAGTCTTTTTAAGGATCACCAAGGCATGCACAAACTCGAAGTAGTCGCGCAGCGCCTGCTCGAGCTCGCGGCGCAGCACCGAGGCCGACTTCACCTCGTGAATGGCCACCACATCGTCGCCACGTTCGCGAATCTTTAGCTCGAACGCCTCGTTTGCCGTTTCGATGGCATCGATCCACGGCTTAAGGTTTAGCGTGGTAACGGAGGCCTGCAGCCCTGTGGCGCGCAGCTCGGCCACCATATTCCGAAGGTTCACCGACTCGTCGCCAAACGAGAGCACCTCGACCCCAACAAACCGGTCGAGCACCCGCTGTACCTTAAGCGCCGCATCGCTCATAGACACAACTGGCGAGTCCAGCTGCGAGGCCACGTACTTCCGCATCCCCGACGATAGCGAATCGCGATTCTTATCCAGGGCCACCATCTCGTCGGTAAGCTCGCTATAGCGCCGCTTGTTAATGCTCTGACGGTACTTTTCGGACTTCTGCTCGAGGTTGGTATACGCCGTATCGGTTACCACATCGACCATTTTCGACTCCTGAGCCGTTTCAACAACACGCCAGGTGACAGCACCTAGGCCGGCAACTGGAACACGAGAAACAATTGTCACATTTTTCATAGTAGCTTTCTTTAAAAATAAAAAATACGTCCGGGTACTTCCCTTTCTAAATATATACGACCAACAACCTCTTCTCAGATCCGATTTTTAAACCAGCACGCCTATCGTCAAAACCTCTGTAACTTTACAGAAACTCCCAACCTTCTTTTGAGGTCTCTGTAACTTTACAGAAGCTTCAAAATTTTCATTTGAGGCCTCTGTAACTTTACAGAAGCCCCAAAATTTTCATTTGAGGTCTCTGTAACTTTACAGAAGCCTCAAAACTTTCATTTGAGGTCTCTGTAACTTTACAGAAGCCTCAAAATCTTATTTTGGGGTCTCTGTAACTTTACAGAAAGTTTCGACACCTCCATTCAATTTACCTTTTCCCAAAAAGGCCATCGGTTCAAAGATCATCCGGCTTTGAAATTAGTAATTAACATTAAATGCGCAAGTATTTTTCCGTAAAAGTTATCAACAGGCGGGCAAATAAGTA
>CAXYUU010000028.1:0-16608 GCA_964292015.1 uncultured Acetobacteroides sp. | reverse complement strand
ATAAGAAATGGATCACTTCTTATAAGAAATGGATCACTTCTTATAAGAAATGGATCACTTCTTATAAGAAATGGATTACTTCTTATAAGAAATGGATCACTTCTTATAAGAAATGGAAATAATCTTACGAAGTCAAAGAACCTATTTTAAAGAAAAAGAGATATTACAGATAACCATTTACAGTAGGCCTAATCCTGCTATTCAGTAATAGCTCCATATTCCTGCATTCCCTGAGGTATACTCAGAATGAAAGAAAAACAAATTCAAAAATCGTTAGTTCATGCGAAGAATAAAAATGTAGATGATAGGCTACACCTGCAATAAGATCAATGCAGATAGAGGAAGCTGTTGAGGTATACCTTTACAATCGAAAAAGCTTACAGTAGTCGACTGCTACCGTAAAGAAATACAGACCTTCTACAACAAAATAGTAGCAAAGCGTTACCTACGGGACAATGGCATGTAGGATAGCAATAAATGCAATTGAGATAATTTGGAAAGCGGGAGGTATTTTATTAAAACCTTCGAAACATTGAGCGGCAATAAACACAGAATATACTACTGCTTAAGCATTAATGGCAGGTATACTAGTATATTTCAGCTGCAAAATAGTGCGATACTACAGAACTTACAGCAGAAAGAGAACATCCTGCTGTAAGCCCCAATAGCCAACCGTCGCTACGGTAAAATAGGTGTGCAGCTTAAATGGGCAATCCCAAAATGCAGAAAAACCGGCATAAATCGCCGCATTAACTCCTCGATAAAACGAATGCAACGTTAACACCAGCAAAATCAACCGCCGCTTTCATGCATATTTTCAACTTATCGGGCTTCTTATCGGGCTGAATGGCTACCTGAAATGGCGCATCGGACTCCCGAAAATCCAGACTTTCGATAAGCGTGTTATTAATGAGCATCTGTATGCCAATTCCAATATCAAGAATTCCGGATACCCCCATTGTATGCCCAAAGTAACCGTTAAGGCATAGCGTTGGCCTACCTATAACGCCAGCTTTGGCAAGTGCGCTTAGAGCTAGCTCATCGGCAGGGTTAGCGGCATCTGCGCTATGCACCACAACATCCACTTCCGAAGCCGTTAGCTGGGCCGACCAAAGAGCTTGGCCAGCTGCCGTAGGCAGATGGTTACTATTCAAACCTGCAAATTCGTCGGGCAATTCAGTTTGACTAGAACACCCTACCGAAAGGCTTATACCCTTTCCGTTATGCCTACATAGAACAATGGCAACGGCAGCCTCTCCCCTACTTTTCCCTTCTTTACTCCTACAATGAAGATGACAGTGGGACAATGGCTTGTCGTCATTGGTTGCCATATACGGTACCAAGCTTCGCGAGACAATATCGGACACCACAACTATAACATGGTCGTAACACCCAGTCTCCAACTCCTCCTGCCCCCTAATAAT
Source organism: uncultured Acetobacteroides sp. (assembly GCA_964292015.1). Lineage (GTDB taxonomy): Bacteria > Bacteroidota > Bacteroidia > Bacteroidales > ZOR0009 > Acetobacteroides. The sequence continues at coordinate 15,184 of CAXYUU010000028.1, read as the reverse complement.
TGCCTGTAATCCCGAAAGAGACCCGCAGGATATTACCACTGGCGGGGTGGTATTTTCGAAATACCTGCACAATCCGGCAGCAGCATACTCTAAAGAGAAGCGCTGCTCCGAAGAACGGCTAACGCCTTCAGACGTGCTATTCCCATGCTCCGAAGCAACTATAAATAGCGTCTTAGCCGATTTATGATTAAAATTAGCTTCAATAATGGCGCCCTTAGCAGCGGCAAGCAGTAAGGTTTCGAATTGGGTAAATTCGCCCTCATCGGGAAGGTCGGCATCCAATAGCTCCCATTGATCTTGACTAAACAAAGAATAGCAACCATCAGAGTCGGGATTCTGCAAGTTCTGAATTTTTCGTAAGCCACTTATTCCGGCTTCTAAGGCTTCGAATGTTTCTGCAGTTCCCAATCCAAGAGGCGTAATCAGGCAGGTTGACAATACTGATACATTTTGCCTTTCCATTACACCAACCCCCACCTTCTAGCCTGTATATAAGAATAAAACAGGTGGTATAGGCTATACCACACAGCATGTTTACCCTTTTGGAGTAAGCGTATAATCATTTGTAATTCCCCCATTTGTCAAAACTTAATAAAACATCACCATACGTAGCAACCTCTAAAATACAAGGTAACCAAACAGTGGTTATTAAAAATAAATTTTAGACGTGTTTACTTAGACATTTTACTCCTGCTCTAAATAATCCCAACTAACTATACTTCTACAATAATTAATAACTAAAGGAGCAAAAACAAATATATTACTTTATTATAGAGATACAAGAGTAGGAGGAAAAACTAAACAGAAACGGCAAGCAGCAGATCAGAAAGCTTCCTAATCGGGAAGGTTACGTACTAATGCGTAAAGGAAATATAACATTATAGCTCCTCAAAATGGCAAATCTAGAGAGATGATAAACAGGAGAAGAAGTATAATGCGATTACCAAATGGGTGAATAAGCATAACCCATTAACTATGCCATTTTACAATGCTCTTGGTAAAAATATCGCATCTCGTAAGCAAAATTCCCGATGCAAAGGATGGCACTTTACAAAAGTGCACATCAACCGCGTTACTGCATTTTTACGCTGCCATACCAGCTGATCATAAAAAAGTACAGCTTACATTACCTGGTGCCGACAGTAACGAAAAAAGCAGCACGTTATAGGGCTATATGCCAATAAAAAAAGATGAAGAACAACCATTTTATCGGCATCATCCCATACTGCTATAAAAAAAGAGGCGCAATAAATGCACCTCTTTAAGTCTTTTCGCGTAATTACCCTACTGCTACTTTACCTGCGAGGCAACCACAAAGTAAGAGGCCGAACCTTCTTCAGAAACACTCTTGCCACAATCGTTTCCGTCGCAGCGACCACAGGCTTTAGGCGCAACATAGGCACTCTTTTTTAAGGTTCCCTTTACGATTACTGATTTCCCCTTAAAATCGGCAGCCAATCCGCTACTTAAGATAACCGCAAGGCGAATAGACCTGTCATTATCGGGCGATACGAATAGTCGTTTATCATTTTTGGGACAAGTTGAAAACACCATTCCCTTAAACTCTATCTTTTTGCCAACATACTTTGATGGATTTTTAGCGATTGTCGCTAAATCTATGGTGCTAGCGCTAGCAATAAGCGTTCCCACAAAAAACAAGGTCACTAGTAGTATTCTTTTCATAACGTCAATTATGTAAACTATTAAAAAAAATTCAGTACACGTTCACTTAAAATATTCCATTCCAGGTAGCAGCAAAACCTGTAGCAAAAAGCTAGCCTTCCCTCAAATATACACCTTCACTACCGCATCGCAATAGCGCAACCTGTTAAACTATGAAGGCATTTTACCTTCATTACTACTACTACAAGAACGCCAACAAATTCGCTCCACAAGCAGTCTTACCTTACCTATTAGAATTTAAATTTAGTCCGAGCAAGCTAGGAAAAAGCAAAAAGCCCTAGTAGAATAGTTCTACAGGGGCTTTTGCTATTAATTACAGGCAAACAGGTTGGGTGTTACAATGCAAAACAGGATAAATGGTTTACACCGTATGCATCACCCAATGCTACTGCTGCATGGTATGAAGCTTATGGTAAATACCTTTCCTGGCAAGAAGCTCATCATGCGAACCTCGTTCCGATATCTCGCCTTCATTAACTACCAGAATCTCATCGGCATTCTTAATAGTTGATAGGCGGTGAGCAATCACAATCGATGTTCTATTCTTCATTAGGTTATCCAACGCCGACTGTACAATTTTTTCACTTTCGGTATCCAGTGCAGAGGTAGCCTCATCTAGAATGAGGATCGGAGGATTGGCAAGTACTGCACGAGCAATGGAGATACGCTGGCGTTGTCCGCCTGACATCTTGCTTCCCCTATCGCCAACCACTGTTTGGTAGCCCTTGGGCGATGTCGAAACAAACTCGTGCGCATTGGCAACCTTGGCAGCCGCCTCAACATCCTGTTCGGTAGCCCCATCTACACCAAATGCTATATTGTTAAAGTAGGAATCGTTAAACAGAATGGGCTCTTGGTTAACAATACCCATGAGTAGGCGTAAATCGTGCAGCTTATAGTCCTTCACATTTACCCCATCAACCAAAATTTCGCCCTCCTGAATATCCCAAAAACGTGGCAACAGGTCTACAATGGTCGATTTCCCCGACCCCGACTGGCCAACCAGCGCAATAGTTTTACCCTTTTCAACGGTAAAGCTTACGTTACGAAGTACCCACTCGTTGATATACTTAAAACCGACGTTACGAAACTCATGTTTACTGTTAAATTCGCTGATAGGCTTCGAATCTGGCGTATCCTTAATCGGATTTTCGGCAGAGAGAATACCATCAATACGATCGGCCGATGCCATACCCTTTATAATATTGTAGTACGATTGCGAAAAACGCTTTGCTGGGGTCAACAGCTGCGAAAATACCGCCAAATAGGTAATAAGCGCAGCAGCCGAAAGCGTAGGATGATCGCTCAAAACCAAGCGCCCACCATACATCAGCACAGCCACCACCACACCAACACCAAGAAACTCGCTAAGAGGCGATGCAAGATCCCTACGCCACGAAGCATGGTTGCAAAGCTTACGATAGGTATCATTTAGCGATTTAAACTTTCGTTCCATCTGTTTTTCGGCGGTGAACCCCTTTACTACGCGTAAACCACCGAGTGTTTCCTCTATTGCCGATAGGATATCGCCCAAACTATTTTGCGCTTGGTACGAGGTTTTTCGAAGCGATTTACCGATACGTCCAAGTATAAATACCGTTACAAAAATCATCAACAGCACAAACAGCGAAAGTGTGGGGCTGATGGTAATTAACGTAACCAGATAGGCTGTTAGCAAAAGAGGATCTTTAAAAAGAAGCTCTAACGAACGAACAACCGATGCCTCTATTTCATTAACATCGTTGGTCATCTTTGCCATAATATCGCCCTTACGCTCCTCGCTATAGTAGCCTAATGGAAGCTGTAGAATTTTACGATATAACGACATTCTAATATCCATAACCACCCCGTTACGAAGCGGAACCATCACAAAGCTGGTGAGGTACTCGAAGAGATTCTTAAAAAGAAATAGGGCCGCTACACCTATACTCAATAATGTTAACGTGGCAATTTTACCATGGGTTAACACGTATTGGCTAATATAAAAAGAGATGTTGTGCAAAATAGCCTTTGTACACATCTCCCAAGCAACCGGGTCGTGAACTATCGGCGTTTGATTAAAGAGAATCTGAAGGAAAGGCAAAAGTGCGGTCAACGACACTACCGAAAAAATAGCTAGCAGGATCGAAAACGCAACAAATGCAATAATGCGCCCCTTGTAGGGAATCATAAAACGGAAAATCTTGAATATATTCTTCATTCAAAGACATTTATTTTTTTAGGAAAGATTCCCCATAACCTCGTATCATACAATTACGAAGATTACTTATAGGGGTGTATTTGCTTTTAAAAACCTGCCAAAAATAGCAAAAAGCAGGGTTATCCCTGCTCTTTACCTTTTAATTATGTAACAATTAGAATATTCCAGTGTAATTCTGTGGAGTAATCTTACGTATTTCGTCCTTTACCGAATCACCAATATTAAGCGTATCAACAAACTCGCGAATGGCGGTTTTAGTAATGCCAGACTTACCACGAGTAAGCTCTTTTAGCGCTTCATAAGGCTTTGGATACCCTTCGCGACGGAGGATAGTTTGAATGGCTTCTGCTACAACAGCCCAATTATCCTCTAGACCCTGGTTAATCATTCCGTAGGTAAGGTACAACTTATTCAACCCCTTTAGAATCGACTTGAAAGCGATTACGGTATGGGCCATAGGCACACCAACGTTACGAAGCACCGTCGAATCGGTTAAATCGCGCTGTAGTCGCGAAATTGGAAGTTTTGCAGAAAGATGCTCGTAAAATGCATTGGCAATACCAAGATTCCCCTCTGCATTCCCGTAATCTATAGGATTTACCTTATGCGGCATAGCCGATGATCCAACCTCACCCTCTTTTACCTTTTGCTTGAAGTAGACCATCGAAATGTAGGTCCAAAAATCACGCGAAAGGTCAATAAGAATGGTATTAATACGCTTAAGCGTATCAAATATGGCAGCAAGATTATCGTAGTGCTCAATTTGGGTGGTATACTGCGAACGGGTAAGACCAAGGGTATTGTTTACAAAATCGTTACTGAAGTCAACCCAGTTAATTTCGGGATAGGCAACATGATGTGCATTAAAGTTACCGGTAGCACCGCCAAACTTTGCACTTACCGGGATTTCCTGAAGTAAATCCACCTGTTTTTGGATTCGCTCCACGAATACCATGATCTCCTTACCCAACTTGGTAGGCGATGCTGCCTGACCATGAGTACGAGCCAACAGAGGTATTTCAGCCCACTCGCGCGAAAGATGCTCTAGCTGCTCTACAACCTCGTCAAGAATAGGGTAGTAAATTTCACTTATGGCATCGCGAATTAAAAGCGGTGTTGCGGTATTATTTATATCCTGCGAAGTAAGACCAAAGTGGATAAATTCAAGGTATTTGGTTAGTCCCAAAACGCCCATCTTCTCCTTTAAGAAATACTCCACAGCCTTAACATCGTGGTTGGTAACCTTTTCAATGTCCTTTATCTTTTGAGCCTCCTCAAGTGTAAAGTTGGTGTAAATATCGCGAAGCTTAGGATAAACAGCTTTATCAACATCGGTGAGCTGGGGAAGAGGTATTTCGCAAAGCGCAATAAAATACTCAACTTCAATTTTTAAGCGATAACGAATTAGGGCAAACTCAGAGAAGTAGTCACCAAGTTCATCTACTTGGTTTCTATACCTTCCATCGATTGGTGAAATAGCGGTTAGCTGCTGTAAATCCATCTTTAAGGTTTTATTATTGACAGACAAATTTACCAAAAAAAAAAGGTTTGCATAGTACATCGAGCTCTTGATGCACCATTTAAGCTCATTTTTGTTTTGGGTTGTAAATAAAATCCTACCTTTGCGGCGATAATCAAAGTAAATCCAAACAAATGCCCTCGGGATAAATTTGATAGCTGAATGATCTGTAAAAAAATTTCGGCGGTGCTTACCCAAAGCACTACCCCTATCGTAAATGGGTTTAAACGCGCGAAATTGTCGGTAGCCTTCAACGCAACCGACTATACCAATCGTTACAACATATTGTTCCTTACCGCTGGATTTCATTACTTTAAATTTCTCCAACAAATCTCCAACCACAAACGACGACGATGGTCGATTCAATCGGGCTTTCGATTGTGCGACTTACCGACATCCCTTTGCGCTGAAGAGGGCTAACGCTAGCCTATTCATCCTTCTGTGCTAAAACACCCCATTGTATAACCGGTAAAAACCAAGGGTCGATGGTAACCTTATTCGTTCGTGGCGACAATAAAATCATACAAGAAACAGAGCTAGATCTACTCGAAGAGTACAGCTTTGACGATATCATTTGGATTGACATGAACAATCCAAGCCTTAAGGAGAAAAAGGCTATTGAAAATTTCCTCCATGTAAATCTTACAACCCGACAACAGGCTGAGGAGATCGAGAGTTCATCGCGATATACCGAATCTGAACCTACCATAATGGCATACTCCAACTTCCTTATTCAGGATGAGGAGGAGTTTACCTACGAAGCCGTATCCTTTATTCTTAAAGAAGGAATACTGGTAACCGTGCGCAATATCGACCTGAAAGTATTTTCTGATACCATTCGCCGCTTTTTACTCAACAATAAGGCGTTCCCAACATCATTTCACCTCATGGTGGCCATCTTGGAAACACGAATAGACCTTGATGCTGACATGGTGGAGTTAATTGCCAAAGATATTGCCAAGGTTAGCAAGGAGATAACTCTCTCGGGAACGGTTGACGAGGAGGTTCTTTTTGACATTAACCAGCTACAGGAAAACTCGATGTTACTGCGCGAAAACATTATTGATAAGCAGCGCGTACTTTCGGGAATACTTAAAAGCGAGCGGTTTCCAAACGACCTGTACCCAAAGGTTACCATTATGCTAAAGGACGTTGGATCACTTATCAACCACACCGACTTTAGCTTCGAGCGTTTAGAATTCCTACAAAACACCTTTCTGGGTCTTATCAATATCGAACAGAATAAAATCATTAAGATATTTACCGTAGCATCGGTAATATTTATGCCCCCAACCCTTATAGCCAGCATGTACGGTATGAACTTCGACATTATGCCCGAGCTCCGTTGGAAATACGGCTACCTATTTGCCATTGGTTTCATGATATTCTCTTCGGGAATTATACTTCTTATCTTTAAAAAGAGAAAGCTACTATAGCATAACATCCTACTATAATGCACCTTAATAGAAATTTCGATTTTAGTCGACATGTTTCTATTAAGATGTTATGCTTTTGTACGTCATAACCTTACTTAGAAGCCGTAAAATTCCGATGAATCAAAACAAAAGGTTAGATAATTTCTAAATAATTTTCTTTACTTTTACCGTAACATGTGTTAAAACGAAAATAGTTGAAGATCGCTTTACACCAATAATATAAAAATGTTGTACGAGGAATTAACTAAGGATATTCGGTTTCAGGAAGGCATTAGCTCTTGTATCAGCTGTGGTACTTGTACTGCAATATGCCCTGCTGCCCAAGTGTACCCTTACCAGCCACGCTCAATAGCCGAAACAGTCTGTACCAAAGACGAAAAACTTATAGAGGATCTGCTTAAAAGCGATACCATCTGGTATTGTGGCGAATGCATGTCGTGTAAAACCCGTTGTCCACGAGGGAATGCTCCAGGATTGATCATTATGGCGCTACGTGCCCTCTCTACAAGGATGGGGTATTTTGCCGAGTCGGAAAAGGGGCGTCAGCAGCTTATGCTCAAGCGCACAATAGGCGAATGGTCGTACAAGTATGGCTACTGCATTCATGTCGACCATCTCAATACGGACATGTTCCCCGAACTTGGCCCAATTTTCGATTTCGAAAAGAAACATATTAACGAGCTCATGGAGCGTATGGGGGCTAGCTACCATCAAGACAAACCTGGTGCGCTACGCAATATCCCACAAGATGCTCTCGACGAGATTAACAGCATATTTGAGGTTACAGGAGCACATCGCCAGTTTAAAAACATTGAAGATGTGTCGGCCATAAAAGCCAAAGAGATGAATCTCGAACTAGACGAAACAGGTTTAGAATCGGAATACCTCCAGCATTTATACAACTATAGCGACGAAGACAAGCATTCGTACTAAACGCAGTAAGCTATGAAAATTGAAGGAAAGAAAAAGCTTTGGGCTAAATACCAAAAGGAGATCGCAGAAGATAACTACTACTACGCGCGAAGCTGTATCCGTCAAAATTTCTTCCCTGGCTCCGAATCTACCTTTCTCCGGATTATACAAGACGAATTAGGGAAGTCTATTATGGACGACGCCCGCCATACCACCTGCACTGGCATTGCCTACCATACCGACTTGGTTCCCATTGAAACAACCATGACTGTAGTTGCCCGTCAGTTTTCACTAATGCACGAAGCGGGACTGGAAAACTACGTAGCTAGCTGCGTAACATCGTTCGGTATCTACACCGAGATACTCGACCTTTGGGAACATAACCCGCTACTCGAAGAAAAAGCACACGAGCTACTCTATAAGGCAACTAAACGAGAATTCGTAAAGCCTAAAAACTTAGTTCACACCAGCGATATCATCTACAAGTTCAGAGATGAAATAGCCCAAAAAGCCAAGTATAGGCTCATAAATAAAGAAACTGGCGAACCGTTAAGAGTAGTAGAGCACATAGGTTGCCACTATGCCAAAATGTTTCCAAGTAAAGGTGTCGGTGGTGCGGAATATCCACATGTTCTAGTTGGAATGATTGAGTCGTGGGGTGGTGATGTTATTGATTACCCCGAACGTAGACACTGCTGCGGCTTTGGCTTCAGGCAATACCTGGTAAAAGCGAACAGGGGCTACTCCATCTCGGCATCAAAAAAGAAATTCGAATCAATGGCCCCCTACAAGCCCGACTTTATTCTGAGTAACTGCCCCGGCTGTGCCTACTTCTTAGATAGATGGCAGTACGTACTTGCCGATATGGAAGGCACAACGTATGACGATAACGGAGCTGGGATTCCATCGTTAACCTACGAAGAACTTGCGGGATTAGTATTAGGCTACGACCCTTGGGACTTAGGGCTACAAATACATCAGGTAAACGTTGAGCCTCTTCTGAAAAAAATCGGAATTGAATACGATCCAGAAGCAAAGTTTAAAACTAAAGATGGACGAGACTTGGGAAAACCCGAAAAACCATCTATTTTGGTTTACTAGAGTTCACTAATAAGGTTTTGCATTTATGATTGACGAAAAAGATAAAAAAATAGCGATTATCGGAGGAGGCATCGCAGGGATGCAGGCAGCAAGCGTGCTAGGACGCTTGAGCTATCAAGTTACCGTTTTCGAAAAAAAAGACATGCTTGGCGGAAATGTAGGCAGCTGGAACCACCTGTTTCCCCACAACGAGAGTGCTGCCGATATGGTAGATTCGCTTTTCGCTATGCTCAAATCTCAACCAAACATACAAATTAAAGCGAACACCTCAGTTGTTGCAATTGAGTCCAAGTCTGATAATATCATCATTACCACGTCCAATAGCAAGTTTGATTTTGATGCAGCCATAATTACCACCGGCTTCGATCCCTTTGATGCTACTAAAAAAGAGGAATACGGATACGGGGTTTACGACAGAGTTATCACATCTGTCGATTTTGAAAAAGCGGAGAAGCAAAACCTGTTTAGCAAGCATCTCAACATCCAATCGGGCAAGGTGGGTTTTGTTCACTGCGTTGGATCGCGCGACGAAAAAGTTTGTAATAGCTACTGCTCCAAGGTATGCTGCATAACAGCAGTAAAGCAGGCTATTGAGATAAAGAAGCTATATCCCCACCTCGATGTTTTCTGTTTTTACATGGATCTCCGACGCTTCGATCGTCACTTCGAGAGTATTTACCGCGAGGCACAAGAAACTTGGGGTATTCAGTTTATTAGAGGTCGAATGTCGGAGGTTACCGAAGATATGGATGGGAAGTTGGTTGCCCGAATAGAGGATACCCTTTCGCGTCGCCCAATGAAATTATCGCTAGATATGCTGGTACTAATGGTCGGTATGGTTCCGTCTAAAGACACGCTTCTATTCGCAAGCCAGATGAACCTTCAATCCACCGACGACGGTTTTATTGAAGATAGCAAGCAACTTCTTGTCGCTCAAAACACAAGTATTCGAAAAGGAATTTTTGTTGCAGGAACAGCCAAGGGGCCATCTACTGCTAAAGAAACGATAGCAGATGCTAAATCGGCAGCAATTAACGTCCACTTCTACATTAAACAGATGTTCCAATAGCCATGTCGAAATTTGGATTCACAACTCGCAAGGATAACCTGATTGATCTCGACAAGGCAGATTTAGAACTTCACCAATACCTTAAGTCGAACTACTCAGAATACCAGCTATGTATCAACTGTGGTGCTTGTTCTGCAGTGTGTACTGCCGCACAGCTAACATCTTTCAACATAAGAGAGGTGAAGCTAAATATAGATAGGGGTACCACTGCGACCCTTAAAACCGACATTGCCAAATGTATGATTTGTGGAAAGTGCGAAATGGTTTGCCCCAAAAACGTAAGCAACCGTAAAATCGTTCTTGTAATCAACAAATATTTTAAAGAGCATAATGGATAAATTTGACATATTTGTAATACCGTTTACCATCGGACTCGTATTTGTAGTTGGCACTTACCTGTACCAGCTTATTTCATGGATCCGTTCATTACCTAAGGAGGAGCGAACAAAGTTGACAAAGCTCCTAAAATCCCCAGCTCCACTCATTAAATGTTACGCCGAAATAATCAAGGAGAGTATTCTTCATGTAAACCTTTTTAAAACCAACTTTTTGTTGGGATTTATGCACATGAGCCTTGCCCTTGGCTGGTTTATGCTAATAGTTATGGGCAACTTCGAATCGAAGGTGTTTACGAACAGCCACATGAATCCCCCTTACTTTCCTATATTTCTCGAATTTTTTCTCCCAAACATAGGTAGCTTTAAACACCATCAGGAGTTCTCTTTTATAATGGACTTTTTACTGGTAATGGTGCTTACAGGTATTTTACTCGCCTTTACTAAACGGTTTATTTCTAAGAAATTTAGTATCGCAAAAAAGCCCAAGCTTACCAGTATCGATAAGGTTGGCTTGTACTCACTTTGGTCTATTTTCCCTCTCCGCTTTGTTGCGGAAAGCATAAACGCAGGAGTACATAATAGTGGTGGATTTATGACCCAACCAATGGGCGATTTACTCTACAGCGCTGGCTTTGGAGAAACCTGCTCCTATGTCGCTTGGTGGGCTTACTCCATATCGCTAGGGGTATTCTTTGTTGCGATGCCGTTTACCCGCTACATGCATATTCTTACGGAACCCTTCTTTATTTTTTTACGAAATGCAAAGATTGACCCGAGTAAGTTTCAGACAATCTACAATGAGATACAAACAAAGAGCTGCTCTAAATGCGGTGTTTGCCTAAACTCTTGTCCTCTTACCGTTACCCATGTTAATGGCAACCCTCAACCTATATACCTTCTTGATGCTCTAAAAAGAGAAACTCTATCTCCCGAAATGGTGGAGAGCTGCCTTAACTGCCGTCGATGCGAAGAAAGCTGCCCTGTAGGTATTACGATTGAGCCACTAAGAATGGCATTAAAGAAGCAGGCTGAGCATAAAACCGACTTCAGCTACACTTCGCTTGCCGAATACCCTAAAGCAAAAATAGGCTACTACTCGGGATGTATGGGTAAGCTTACGCCTGCCACAACAAGCGGCTTGGAGAAAATTGCAACAGCAGCCAACGAAAAGTTTGTTCATTTAGATAAAGATAGCGGCATTTGCTGTGGACGACCGCAAAAACTTTCGGGTCAGATTGCCGTTGCAGAAGAACTTGCAAGAAAAAACATCGCCCTATTTAAGGAGAGTGGTGTTGAAATGATTGTTACCTCTTGTCCTATTTGCCTCAAAACGTTTAAGGATGATTACCAGCTAACTATTCCTGTAATTCACCACACCGAGTATATTAAACGTTTGATACAAAGCGAAAAAATTCACGTACGGAAATCAAGCGAGACTACCACCTATCACGATCCTTGCGAGCTTGCACGAGGTTGTGGCATTACCAAAGAGCCTCGATACATTCTGAAGAAAACCTCCCATTTTACGGAGTTCCCCAAAGCAGCCAAAGGTCATTGCTGCGGAAATAGCATGACAAACAATACGCTGAGCTATAAGCAAAAAGAAAACATCGCTGATATCACACTAAATAGCATCCCCGAAAAAGTAAGCTACCTTATCACTAGCTGTCCTTCATGCAGCAAGGCATTTAAGCGGGCAAACAATGTAGTGGTAGAGGACATCGCTGTTTTTACGGCTAGATACATATTCGAGCCAAAACCCGTACACGAAGAGCATCAATACCTAACGACGAAAAATCAATCTGCCATAACGTAGTAAAAAAAACTACGGTAAACCTAAAACAGCAACTAGTTCAACTTCTGTTTTTGGTACTATTAGCTATCAGCACAAACAATCACGCCTCAAAAGCTTTAGACTATTTTTAAATCTGGTAGTATCACCTATCCTCAGTCTGCAGCTTACACTCAACCAAACGGGCAAAAAGCACCAATCCTGCTAAAGGACAATGGTGCTTTAACCTGCGCTGAGACTGCGTATCGACACCAGCTGATATCAACAAACAAGGTAGTATGTTACAATGCAGCTGCCCCCATTGTAGGACTGCCATTAATGATACACTTTTCCAAAAATAGCGCTGCTGACTTTTACAACTTCGGAGGCAATAAACTCTATTCGCAGGACGTTAAAACAGGTAAGAGCTTAGTAACGGCTAAAACGCTGAAAAAAGGAGTTATCTTAGTGCGATTAAAGGGCAAGGAAACTACAGAAACAAAAAGAACACTTATTTTGTAGGAGGAGCGACAAAACGCTTTCATCAAAATATCGTTTTTGTAATTTTGTGAACGATTAAAAACTAGGATAAACAATGAGCCAAAAGATAAGACCAATGATAAAGTTCAAGCGTGGGATAAAGTTCTTTACCCTACTCTTTTTTACTTCATCTATTTTTTCAGTCCTTATCTTAAAGTTCGTTCCGATAACCTTTACCCCGCTTATGCTAATTAGAAGCATTGAGCAGGCTATCGACGGAAAATTTCCGAAGGCAAAAAGGGACTGGACATCCTACAAAAACATCAGCCCCAATATGGTGCTGGCGGTTATATCATCGGAAGACAACAAGTTCCCAGAACACTACGGGTTCGACTTTGTCGCTATTGAACGTGCACTAAAGCATAACACCAAAAAGAGAAAAATCCGAGGTGGAAGCACCATTTCGCAGCAAACTGGAAAAAACATCTTTCTTGTTCCGGCCCGAAACTGGATTAGAAAAGGATTCGAGACCTACTTCACCGTTTTAATCGAAGCAACCTGGTCGAAACGACGGATTATGGAAGTATACCTGAACATTGTAGAGCAAGGCAACGGCATTTATGGCGTTCAGGCAGCATCGGAGTACTACTTCGAAAAGGAGGCTAAGAACCTTACGAAACGGCAGGCAGCGCTTCTTGCAGCAACACTTCCGAGCCCACTAAAGCGAAATCCAGGCAGCCCAAATTCGGCAATGAAGCATAAGCAGGAGATGATTCTTCGAATTATGCGAAAGATTAGAGAGGTAAATCTGTAGCCTCGTAAAACAAACCTTTAACTGTAGTCTACCGTGAGAGCACTTCGTACCTTTGCTATAGTAATTTTGGTCTTACTCGTTAAACCAAGTTCGCTTCTTGCACAAATAGACAAGGAATACTTCTTCAACAACGGAAGACAGTGCCTATTCGATTCAAAGTATACCGAATCGCTCGACTACTTTAACGTCCTAATTAAAACCGACAAAACCCTACACGAGGCATTCTTTTTTCGGGGAATCGCAAAGTACAACCTCGGCGACCTTATTGGTGCCAACCAAGACTTTACCGAGGCTATCAGCATAAATCCGGTTTACACCCAGGCCTACCACTACCGGGCTATCACACTTGCCCGCATGGGGAACACCGAATCGGCGTTATCCGATCTTAACACCGCAGCACTCCTACGCCCCGAATATCCTGGCATCTACTACAGCCGAGGGGTTACCCACTTTATGACAAAGCAGTTCGAAAAGGCAATAGAAGACTACAATAAGTTTATCCAAAAAGAACCAAGGGAAAGCGACGTATACGTAAACAGAGGAACCACCTACCTATTTATGAAGGACACCTCCGCTGCAATGAACGACTACAACAGGGCAATCTCGCTTAACTTTTCGAATACCGATGCCTATATGAAGCGGGGGCACCTATTCTCGCTTCAGAAAAAGCTAAAGGACGCCATTAACGATTTCGACAAAGCGATTAAGCTAGACTCCACCAACTCGATGGCCTTTTTTAATCGGGGATTGGTATACTACGACATGAAGAAGTTCAACAATACCATGGCCGACTTCAACAGCTCCATTCGACTAGAGCCAAAGAATCCGGTTACGCTATACAATCGCGCCATACTTAGGGCTCAGGTGGGCGATTTAAACAACTCGGCAAAGGATTACGATCTGGTGGCCAAGCTTACGCCTAAAAATGTGCTGGTGTTCTACAACCGCGCAGCGGTACTTGTAGAGTTAGGCATGCTCCGCGAGGCGGTAAAAGACTACTCGCATGCCATTATGCTTTACCCCGACTTTGCCAACGCCTACATGAATCGCTCGTACATCAAGCGTAGGCTCAACGATATGAAGGGTGCCAAGGCAGACTTCGATATCGCCACCCGAAAAATTAAGGACTACCGTTCGAGGCTAACCGACAGCACATTCTCGGTTTATGCCGATACCAGCAAGAAGTTTAGCGCCATGATGTCGTTCGACACCAACTTCAACGATAACGACATGCTCATCAACAACCAGGTTGACATTAAGCTCCGTCCGCTATACCGTATCGAGGTTACCAGCACCGACACTATACCTCGCTTACAAAATGCCTACTTCTACCCAGCATACGATAAGTATAAGACAAGCATGAGTAGGATACTACAGCTTTCGCTTACCAACCAGCCACAAAAGCAAACGGCTGCCGTAAACGACAGCCTAAAGGCAATAGCAGAAACACTAGCAAAAAATACTCCAGCCTTAGCCTATATGGTTGATGCCATTATCGAAAGCAGCCAAAACCAGTTCGCCCGATCGACAACCACCTACGGAAAATCGATTGCCGCTGATCCAAACAATGGTTTTGCCTACATCAACCGTGCAACGGTACAGGCCGAGATGATAGACTTTACCTCGTCTATCGAAAACAGCATGCAGCCCTCGCTGCTCGACGAGAAGGGTCCCACATCGGCTAGGCAAAAGGTGGAGATACCCGTTTACAGCTACGACCAAGCTATAGACGACCTGAACAAGGCCGCGAAGCTGCTACCCAGCTATGCCTACATTAGCTACAACTTAGGGAATATCTACACCCTTGCCAACCGCATACCCGAAGCCATACAAAGCTACTCGAAGGCAATTGACGAATACC
>CAXYUU010000027.1:0-16806 GCA_964292015.1 uncultured Acetobacteroides sp. | reverse complement strand
AAAAGATTGATAGCACGGCAAAAAAGAATATTACCTCAAAAAAAGTGCCCATCACTACTCCTGGCTTGAAAAAAAGGCCAATGACTAAAGAGGAGATGGAAACTCTGATTAACGAAAAGTTAAAACTCGGTAATGCTCCTGCAATTAAATCAAGCGATACCCAACAAAAGGCAACTACAGCTAAACCTATCCCGATTCAAGCATCGAAGAAGACAAAACCGGTTGTAGTAGCAACGCCGACAACAACAGGCAATTACTACGTAATTGCAGCAAGCGTTAAAAGTGCAACAGAGGCCAAGCAAGTATCAGAATCGCTTAGAGCTAAAGGCTATAATCCACAAATATTGGAAAATGGCAAAGGCAACATACGCATCAGCATTGGAATCTACACCAATTCACGCCAAGCAGTTAATGCAGCACATGCAGCAAAAAAGAAGCTTGGTAATGATACATGGATACTGACACCTTAACTGCCCATACAAAGCAAAATATAAGACCCTGACTCAAAAAATAGTCAGGGTCTTTACATTTTACAGTGAATTTCCATCTTCGCTTATAAAAAGATTAGGAACCGACAAATATCGCTCACCGGTATCGTAATTAAACGTAAGTACGCGTGCGCCCTTCTTCATTTCTGGAAGTTTTTGGTTTATGGCAGATAGAGATGCACCGCTCGAAATACCAAGAAAAACACCCTCTTGAGAAGCCGCTCTTCGGGTAAAGTCATAAGCATCTTTTTCATCAACCTGAATAACCCCATCAAGCACAGACGTATCAAGATTTGTAGGAATAAACCCAGCTCCAATACCTTGTATTGGATGTGGAGAGGGTAGCCCTCCGCTAATAACTGGAGATTTTAACGGTTCTACAGCAAAGACCTTTAGATTCGGAAATTTCCCCTTAAGAACACGAGCAACTCCTGTGATATGCCCCCCTGTTCCCACTCCAGTAATTAAGTAATCTATTCCATCCGGAAAATCTGCCAATATTTCCTGAGCAGTTAACTCTTCATGGACCGTAATGTTAGCCGGGTTTTCGAACTGCATTGGAATCCACACCTTCGGATTCTCCGTCTTAATTTCATTCGCTTTTTCGATGGCCCCCTTCATACCCTTTTCGCGTGGGGTAAGCACCAAATCGGCACCGTATGCACGCATAATTGCACGACGCTCAACCGACATTGACTCGGGCATCACTAGCACAACCTTGTAACCAAGAGCCGCACCAACCATTGCCAATCCAATACCTGTATTGCCAGATGTTGGCTCTACAATTAACGAATCCTTCTTCAGGATCCCCTTTTTTTCAGCATCGCGGATCATCGAAAGCGCAATTCGATCCTTAATACTACCCCCTGGATTTTGCTTCTCGAGCTTAACCCAGACTTCAACGTCATTTCCAAATAGCTTGTTGATTCTCAAGTGAGGCGTATTGCCAATCACATCAACGATAGAAGTTACTCTCATTTGCAGATATTTTTACAGTAAACAATTTTTGACTCCATGTTATTGAAGATTTTAGTCCGAGGAGGCACACTCTCGGTAAGCCAAACGTTACCCCCAACAATGCTTTCCAATCCAACAACGGTATCGCCTCCTAGAATGGTAGCACCAGCATATATGGTAACATCATCTTCGATGGTAGGATGTCGTTTAACCTCGGCATCGGTTTTATGAACCGAAAGTGCGCCCAACGTTACACCTTGATAAATTTTCACATTATTCCCAATGATTGTAGTCTCCCCAATCACGATTCCAGTGCCATGATCAATAAAGAAGCTGTGCCCAATATGAGCCCCTGGATTAATATCAATTCCGGTTTTACTATGGGCTAGCTCAGAAAAAATACGAGGAATAAGCGGAATTCCTGCCACGTACAGTAAATGGGCAATGCGGTATGTTGCAATTGCAAAAAAACCGGGATATACCATTGCCACCTCTTCGGGTGAAGATGCTGCAGGATCATTTTCTGCAATAAACTTGGCATCCTCCAAAAGCAGCTCACGCACTTCATTCAAATGGCCAAAAAACTGATCGACCGTATACTCCGCTGATGAGTTGTGATCATCGAGCATCAGCAGAATCTTTACCAGATCACCCTTTAACCGCTCTTCCGATTCAATTTCTTGAGGATAACATAACGTCTCGCATAGCACATGAGGATGTACATATGAAATTAGCCGACTATGGTAATTTTTAGCACTTACCACCACCTCTAACTTTCGAATTTTTTGATCTAGCTTAACCTGCTCGCGCTCCTTCATCTTTTTAAAATAAAAAAGCCCCCTACCTAAGGGTAGAGGGCATGATATATCTTACTATATAGCATATTCTACCTGTGCTGATGCATAAAGCCACAACATGATGGTTGACAACAACTACAAATAAACGAATATGCTCTTTCTTTGTTCATACCTTTACATTACGATAGCTTGACGAACGTAAAGCACTGCACGTGCGATACCTTCAAATTGCTTTTGAGTAAGACTTTCACCAGCAACGGGTTCGAAAGCCATTTTAATTGGTAGAAGAAGCTTCATCGATTCCTCCACATTTTTGCTCTCCTTATTCTGCTCCATTAACTCCAAAACCTTGCCTAATGTTTGCTTCTGATTCGCAATTACTCTTAAAAACACCTTATTATTTGGAGTCGACTTGGCAATTTCGATGGTAGTATAAAGCCCTTCAACCCAGCTGCCGGTCATTACCAAAATCGAAAGGTAGTCTTTCCCGTTGTTTTGAAGAAAAGCGTAGGTGTCTAAATACGAGTTCGTAATGATATGCGTTAACGAATCTTTACTATCAATATTCTGCTCGACACGCTCAGCAAAAGAGGCGTTAAACTCCGTAGATATCTGCAGCTCGTCGATTAGCTTTTTACACACCTTAAGATAGACCAACGTTTCCTGCTTCATACCGTAGGTGCTTGAGTAGCTTAAATTTGCACCATAAACGCCTAAGTTTAGCGCCTTATCCTTATCGGTGATGTACTTATCCACCTTCTCGGTGGGATTGCAAAGCGAAAAAATATAGTTTGCCTTAGCATCATTAAGTGCCGTAGAGATTTTATCTGGAGTTGGAATTGGATACTTTATTACATCGCGAACTACCTGATCCTTATTCAGCGATAGGTCGTTGTTTTCGGTATTCGACTTGCCTACACACGATGTGGCAAGAATGGGAATAACGACTAAAACTGTAAATTTGACAAAATGCTTAAACATAGGCTCGAACTAACAAAGTTTTTGTAATATTAATAATAAAGTGGAGATTATTCATCTCCTTAATCTTAAACGAACTTAAAGTCACCTGCTCTTTACCAATGTACTCAATGGAATTGACTACTACTACTAGTTAAGAACAGGCCTGTCGAGCTGCTTTGAGATTTCAGTTCGAACCTGATTTAACGCGTTAATGCGCATCATCATCTCCTCAAAAGTATCCTCGGTAATAGTTTTAAGATCTTCGCTTAAATTCTTAATAGCAAGAGCAATTACTTTCGCTTTATAGTTGGTAACCGCTTTAGGAACTGCGTCGGATAAGAATTCCACCTCATTAACTTCCGATGCATCAAACTTTTTCCAGATGTTGCTTAGTATGTACTCATCCGACTGAAGATTAATCACCAGCTCACTAATCTTCAAATTTTCGTGATGGATGAAGCGGCTCATCTGAGGTTCTTCGTTATTGGCAATAATTTCCGCAAAATCGTCAAACACCTGTCGGTATTCGAGGTTAAGGAATTCGAGCTCGTCGTTGGCAATTTCAGAGATAATATACTGTCCAACATTCATCTCGTGCTGGTTTCCACTATCATCGGTAAAGGAAAACAGATTTATGTTGCAATACCTCAACAAAAAGTAGATAATTTCCTTCTCCTGCTCTTCGCAAAACACGTTGTTTACAAATGCGGGAATTGCAGGAGTATGCAATTCGGGTTTTGCCTGCTGTAGTATGTGGGTATTTTGCGTAACGGCAGCACCAATTTTCTTACTTCGAAGCGAGGCCACCTCCTGTATCAGCGTATTTTCGGCAACCTCGAACATACGGGAGCATTCGCGAATGTACACCGACCGTATAATGGTATCGGGGATAACCGAAATGGAATGCATCACGTCAGAAATTAATCCGGCCCGCTTGATAGGATCATTTTCGGTATCCTTAATGAGTAGCTTGGTCTTAAAGTTGATGAAGTCGGTTTCGTTATCCGAGATAAACTTTTTAAGATCGGTAACCGAATGCGACTTGGCAAACGAGTCGGGGTCTTCACCCTCGGGTAGCAGCACCACTTTTACGTTTAACCCCTCTTCGAGAATCATATCAATACCCCGAAGCGACGCCTTGATACCTGCCGCATCGCCATCGTAAAGTACGGTAACGTTTACGGTAAAACGCTTGATAAGCCTAATTTGCTCGGTGGTAAGCGAGGTTCCCGACGAGGCAACCACATTTTCGATCCCCGCCTGGTGCATCGAAAGCACATCGGTATACCCCTCAACAAGGTAGCAGCGGTTTTCCTGGGTGATACTCTTCTTGGCAAAGAATATTCCGTATAGGGTAAAACTTTTATGGTAAATTTCCGACTCGGGCGAGTTAAGATACTTGGCCATCTTCTTGTCGGTTTTAAGAGTACGCCCCCCAAAACCAATTACACGCCCGCTAATGGAATGAATGGGAAACATCACCCGACCATGAAAACGGTCGAATGCATCATCGTTATAGTCGACCGAAAGGCCGGTGCGTAGCAGGTACTCCTTTTTATACCCCTGCTTTACGGCAAACTGGGACATCGAACTGCGCGTATCGAGACAGTAGCCCAG
The DNA here is from genome assembly GCA_964292015.1 of uncultured Acetobacteroides sp. Classification (GTDB taxonomy): domain Bacteria; phylum Bacteroidota; class Bacteroidia; order Bacteroidales; family ZOR0009; genus Acetobacteroides. Next base: position 11,987 of record CAXYUU010000027.1, on the reverse strand, counting down.
CTGAAACTTCTTGATAACATCTTCGCGAAAGCCACGCTCGCGAAAGTAGCTCATGGCAATCGTTTTGCCATCTACATGGTTAAAGAGCGTATCGGTAAAATACTTTTGGGCAAATGCCGAAAGCACCATCATACTCTCGCGATCGTTGTTTACCTGAACCTCCTCCTTCGACAGCTCCCGCTCCTGAATTTCTATTCCAAACTTCTTGGCCAGAAATCGTAGCGCATCGACATACTCGAGCTTCTCGTGCTCCATAACAAACGAAACCGAGTTACCCGCCTTGCCACATCCAAAGCATTTATAAATTCCTTTTGCTGCCGAAACGGTGAACGAAGGTGTCTTTTCGTTATGGAAAGGGCAATTGCCGAGAAAGTTCACCCCCCTTTTTTTTAGGGCTACAAACTCACCTACAACATCAACAATGTTGGACGCATCAATAATTCTGTCAACAGTTGTTTTATCTATCATTACCCTGAGCTATCTTTATATGAGAATTTGGGACAACAAAGATACCTGTTATCCCTCTAAAAGAACGAATAGTATGTCAACAAAAAGGAAAAAATTGGTTGTGCTAACCGGAGCGGGCATTAGCGCAGAGAGTGGACTAAGAACTTTTAGGGATATGAACGGATTATGGGAGGAGTATAACGTAGAGGATGTCGCAAGTCCAGAAGGATGGCATCGCAATCCGGAGATGGTCTTACGCTTTTACAACGAACGTCGCCAGCAGCTAAAGATGGCAGAGCCCAACAGCGGGCATACTGGGCTGGTTGACCTCGAAAAGTATTTTGACATCACCATCATCACCCAAAATGTGGATAATTTGCACGAGCGTGCCGGAAGTTCCAATGTGGTACACCTCCATGGAATGCTAAACGAGGTTAGAAGCTCCATTAACGAACACCTCATCTACACCGTTGATGGCGATGTAAACCTTGGCGACAAATGTGAGATGGGTTCACAGCTACGTCCAAATATTGTTTGGTTTGGCGAGGCAGTACCCGCCATGGAGCATGCCATTGATATTGCTGCCGAGGCCGATATATTTGCGGTTGTAGGAACATCGCTAAACGTATACCCTGCCGCTAGCCTTTACCGCTACATTCCTAAATCGACCTTGATATACGTAATAGATCCTAACGATGATGTAACCGTATCAGCTCTAGGAAACAAGGTGGTGTACATAAACGAGAAGGCAAGCGTTGGCGTGGCCAAACTCAAGGAGATACTTGTAGGAAAAAACCTGTAGCAATTTAAAATGGTTAAACAGGTAGGAACAAGTATTAACTTGTCCCTACACATCCATTTTTTCTTACCGCGGCAAGCTGCGTTCTAGCAATTCTCCAGGCTTTTACGGTACTGACAAATATCCTCGATTGAAACCACCGTCATTCCATGCTTTTCGGCAAATACCGATATCTCGGGCATCAAAGCCATTGTGCCATCTTCGTTGGTTAGCTCGCAAAGCACGGCAGAATCGCCCAATCCGGCAAGCTTTGCCAAGTCGATAGATCCTTCGGTATGCCCACGACGTTCGAACACGCCACCACTTTTGGCAACCAGCGGGAATACATGCCCAGGATGTGCCAAATCGGACGCAACCGCATCTTTAGCAATAGCGGTACGTATGGTTTGAAGACGATCGGCCGCCGAAACACCAGTGGTAACCCCCTCCTTTGCCTCAATTGATATGGTAAAGGCGGTTTGGTTCTTACTATCGTTGTTGGTTACCATCGGATGAAGCGCCAGCGTCTCTGCCCGCTCGGGGGTAATACACAGGCAAACAATTCCGCTACACTCCCTAATCATAAGCGCCATATCAACAACGCTCATGTTCGATGCAGCGTAGATAATATCACCCTCGTTCTCGCGATCGTCGTCATCTACCAGTAAAATACCTTTACCCTTTTGGAGTAAGGCTAACGCCTTTTCGACTCTCTCCTTGTAATCGGCTCCGAAATGTGCTAATCCCTTCATATTCTTTTGCGTTGATACATCAAATAAAAAAAGCCCCTAACGAACGCTGTTCATTGGGGGCATATATAGCATAATACACACGTATTGCACATGTAGTAGAATATCTTCTTCCATCCAGACTTTAACTGTCGGTTTTGGGGTTTCACCAAATCAGTCCTCTAGAGAGGAGTCGCGGACTGTAACCGCCGGTAGGGATTTACGCCCTGCCCCGAAGAATTCGCTGCAAATGTATAAATTGTTTTCTGACGATCGCCACTTTACTCCAGAATAATTATACAGGATAAAATTTGGATCTAAAATAGAATCCCGTTTATGCTACTTCTTTTTTTTGGGACAGGTGGTTATTCCCAGAAGCGTATACAGCGGGCAGTAGCTAATCAAGCTGGTAACCAAAAACATTAAGGCTATGGCAAGTAGCACTATACCCAATGTCCCAGTAATGGTATTGGTAACGTACAAAATGGCAAAGGCAACCACCACTAGCAAACGAATTACCTTGTCGACTGAACCCATATTCTTCTTCATGATTTACAGCTTAAAATACAACATTGGTCTTGGATGCTAGTAGAACACGCCTTTTACCAATTTGTTGCTGATGCCACCCCAAAACTGCGCACCCGGCCAGCTACCATACTTGACAATCGGACGCTACCCCATCAGTATGTTCGTTAGCTACTACTAATGGGTGGCAATACAGTAGCAGTAAGCTATCCCAAACCATCTTGAAGTACCTTTTTTAATGTAGTTAAGGATCCCAGAAGACTTTGCAGTTGCCAATTTAACCGGTTGCTTGGCAAAATACCTTTCCGTAATTGTACCATAGGGAGTAAAAGCATTTCGACTTAAAGAAGACTTTCAGCGGCCATGCTCGTTATCCTAGACAGCATACTTGCTAACGCTTTTTGCCTCTTCGAATTCTGTTCGAAAAAGAACCTCAACGCCCCCCATGTTGTAAGCGACATAAATGCGAAAACATTCGCGTGCTGCCCATGTTATAGACCTGAAAAATGCATAACAGCCCACCTCTACTACCGTTAATGCGCCATTAACCATGTATGAAAAAGGAGTTGCTAAACCCAAGCTCAACTTCGTACGTGTACCGGGCGCTCCTACCCAGTACCAAATCCATGAATCCGAAACCAAATATTACGCCCATACGCCTTACCTGCTGCGAATATTATGCATTACCGATAGGGCTACCGGCTATTCGCTACGGTTCATCGCAACTTATTGTTCTTGTTTTTAGGAAAAGACGTCTAAACTCGGTTAGCTTTCGGCTATAGTCAAACTTTTTTTCCGAAGTATCGATATGCCTGATAGCGCTATTCCACCATCCGAAGGTGGTAATACAAACCTGAGCATAGGATGTTGGGCATTCCGAATTACGCTCATCGAAGTACTCGCTCCAAACCCTATCGGGACAGCAATTTTTGGTTACTAGCTGAGCCGTAAAATCGTGCCAATGGTTTAACAGGCTATCGCCGCCAGCAACAAGGGCATCAACATGGCGGCGAAGGCAGGTATCCTGGTAGAACCACCCTTTGAGCTTGTTCGGATCGACGTATCCAAGGTAGGCTATCCTCGAAACCTTGTAGAACTGATCGAGTTCGGTAAGAACCGAGAGCCTCAAATCCATCCAATACCTGGTATTTGGCAAATCGAGAGAACCAAGCTCCTTTCTTTTTTGGTTATACTCCAAATCCAGCTCGTCGAGGCTAAGCTTCCCAATATCGCTCGGCTTAAATACTGCTGGTGTATGGCTAAGCAGGTAGGGGTTTTGGCAGGATAGCTGGTAGCAGTTTTCGAGCTGCTTTTTGGTGTACTTGCGGCTATCGTAGGTGCCGGCATATTCGCACATTTCGTCGTACCATTTAAATACGGCCTTTTGGCCCCATGCGGTAACGCTTACCCCAAAGAGTACGACCACCATCAAGCTTCTTCTCATTTTATCGTCTATAATTATGTTGTTACTCTGTACAATGTAGCACCCCCGCCATGCCGGTTCGGCAGGAACATCTGCCTCAACACTCGGAGATTGGCATAGCTTGCGACGGTATCGAAGGTAAGCTATATCACAAAGCTTTCCTACGGCAATGGCCTACAGCCTACCATCGGCATTTACCCGGTATGCCCATCCAGCCTTACACTACCGTTCTAATTTACCGACCGAAGATATCGACTCCCAGCTGGCTTTCCTAGCTGTACATAAAAATTTGGCGGCCAGCTATAGGGATCGACAGGAGAAATTGAGTAATGCTAAATCGCGGTAGCCGATGAGTTAGGACACAACATCTCCCCCTATCCCACATCCCCATTTATTGATGTGATGCCGTTCTGAATAAACGTCAACCCCCATCAGGAGTTTGGAGCAAACAAGCACATCGCCGGTGGTATAAGGGGGGAGCCAACTGCTGCATAAGCGAGCATTTGTAGGATGTACAAGGTAGACGGCTTGCCCCAAATAAGCAGCGCGCCCAACCAGTGGGTAAACCCACCTTCAACTACAAGGCTTCAGGCCTTGGAGGAGGCGCAACCTGTGCTTTTGCCCATTTTTACCACCGCACGATTGAATTCGGCAGGAGGTGTAATAGCTAAACCACGGCAATACGCTATGCATGGTGGGGGAAATGACTATCTTTGAGCGGTAAAAATGGTACCTTTAGACACTAAGGACGAACAAAATAATTAATATAAGGTCAGCTATGAGCAACGAAAACAAATGCCCAAAATGTAATTCCGAGAACACCTATCAGGACATGAATTTATGGATTTGTCCTGATTGCTTCTACGAATGGGATCCATCGGAATCGGCAAAAGAGGCAGCCGACGAGTCTAAAAGCAATAGAGCGCTAGATTCTAACGGTAATGAGCTTGTGGATGGTGATTCGGTTACCGTAATCAAAGATTTAAAGGTAAAAGGTTCGCTTTCGGGAATTAAAGCAGGAACAAAGGTGAAGAATATTCGCATTGTGGAGAGCAACGATGGCCACAATATTTCGTGTAAAATAGATAGTTTTGGGGCGATGTACCTGAAATCAGAATTTCTTAAGAAAGCGTAACAGCTACCGCTAGAGGAAACAGGCGCTTACGGGTGCCTCTTCTTCCGGCATAACCATCGGTTACCCGATACTAGCCCTTGACACCAAGCATGCAGCTAAAGAAAAGGCAATTAGAGCAGTACAACAACCCGTACTACCACTAACTTCCGAAAAAGGCAACCTTTACTCCTGTAGGCCACGTTATTTTTACCGGTAAATAAGCCGTTTCCTGTATAGCCTCTTTAATTTCGGCCAAAGAAAACACCTGATTCTATCCTAAAGACTGGTATGTCACCAGCTTATACCATTTTACCAGCGTAAAAACACTTGTCTTTGCCATAAGTACACTTGTACTTACCCTAAAAACACATGTGTTTGCCCTAAACACAAACGTATTTGCTCTGAATACAACCATGTTTGCTCTGAATACGGCTGTACTTACTGTAAGTATGCATGTACCTACCCCAAATACAAATGTGTTTGACCTAAATACAAATGTGTTTGCTCTAAATACATGCGTGTTTGGCTTAAATACAGTTGTGTTTACCCTAAACACATGCGTGTTTGTCCTAAACACATTTCTTTTTAACGTAGAAGTAAATGCTTCTGCCGAAAAATCAATCGAGCTTACCGCCCACGCAAAATACTTTACCCTAAAAGCATATTCCGACACCGTAAAGGCAAATTGTTCGACGATGGAATAGGATGCAGCAACCACCATCGCTAGCTAGGCAAAACAAAAAGAGGGCTAATGCGGTTACCCGTACGATTCGTAAACCGAAATTGTAACGTACGCGTGAGCAAACCAGGTAAATTATATGCCCCCACAATAGCTTGCGGCCGCTACCACTAAGCCTGCAACCCGGGTATACCCCTAAAATAAAGGCAGCTAAGCTTACAGCAAACCATACCAATACTTGTGTAGCCCTACTAAATATTGGGCGACACGTAAATAGTACGGGTAGGACATCGACCTACAATAGGACGATTCGAAATAGCTACCAGGTAGGCGGGCAAGGGTAGCTGCCGAGGCCGAAAAGCTGTACGCTAAGATAATACACAGCTGAAGGATTATTTTGCAGTAGGTAATGGCTACATAACCAGACCCACCCCATCGCGCCAAACAATAGCTGTAGCCCATACAGCAATCGTAGGCAGCTACATATGCGTAAGCGCCACAACTATAGGCTAAGATCTCAACGGAATTGGGCACGCATAGCGCCGAGCAATAATGGGTAAGCGGTGGCGTACGTACCAAATCTCCCTAAAATGGATAAACAGCCCGCCGGGCAAACAGCAACGCAGCAGCATACTATGCCAAACGGTCATACAAGGTCAGTTCGCCCGTTGCCAGCTGCACCGCCCGCAAACATGCTGTAGGAGGAGCGTCGGATTAGGGTATCGCTCCACCCCCATACCACTTGCCAGCACACGGCTACACCCTGGGCGGTATCGCCACTGGCAACCATCGGGCGTTGTACCCCTACACCACCCGACAGTACTGGTAAAACCAACCTCCGATACAGCCATCCCTTGTGGTTCAACCCCAAAAGCGGGGTTAGCTGGTGTGATATCCCTGCTGCTTAAGCTCCAAGGCGGTGTAGTAGGCGTACTTATTTAGGTCGATGGGGTAGTCCCAGCATCCTAAGCTACGGTATACCTTGCCACCAAACCCCGATTTAAAGCGGTATAAGCCATATAGGGGGTGCGAGGTTTCGGGTCGGGGTGCAATGCCAAACATGTCGTATTCGGTACACCCCTTTTCCTTGGCAATGGTAATGGCGCTCCACTGAAGGGCATAGGTAGCCATCGAGTTTCTTCCTTCGGACGACGAAGCTCCGTATAAGTACGATCCGCGGTTGCCAGTGATCACCAAAAACATGGCTGCAAGAGGTTTACCATCAACTTCGGCAATCAGCAGCTCCACATCGGCAGGCGACCGTACGCTAGTCGTCTTGGCCAACAGCACCGCCTTAAAATACTTGATGTTGTGCAGGTAAATACCATTGCGTGCCGCAGTCTCGCTATACAGCGCGTACCAAATGTCGATATCCTCAATTCCGATAGACCGTACCGATACGCCTTTTCGGATCGCCAGCCCGATATTATACCGTGTTTTTGGTTTCATACGGCCCAACATATCCGATGGGGTATCCTGTAGGTTGATGAAAATGGTATTGGAAGGAAGAATGTTGGACTGTGCCTTTTTGAACTTCCAGCTAACGGTATTGACGTTAAAGCGAAGCTCCTGCATTGGATTATCGGGTGGCCCGGTCCATAGACCATCCTGGTCGAAGTAGCTGCTATCCTTTGCCCAGTACGACTCCCAGCATAAATCGTAGCGTATCATAATGCAGCTGGCAGGCAGGTGCGGACGAAGAGATTCCGAAAGCTCTTCGAGAAATAGCCCTTGATACTCCTCCAAGGGTTCTAACTCCGGACCGTAGGGTACGTAGGCAATGGAATGATCCTTGTCGATGTGCTGAATTAAAACAAGCACATCGGAGGTGATATCTTGGCTACTGCTAGTATCACCGTTTACGTACGAAGAGCTGATTTTAAAATTTAGGGCAACCGTATCGACCCCCAACGATTTCTTTACGGTCGACCAAAAGGAGGATTGCTGAACAATAGACGTTTTAAAAAGCTGTTCTGCTTCTTTATCATATATATCGGTAAGCATCATTGATTTATTTGATACGATTCAAACATAGCCCATAATTGAAAATGAAAAAAACCAGCTCATCTTTTTTAACATCATTTCAAGGCCTTTTACCCATCCTACCTTGACAATCAGAAACGAGGTAGAGGGGAACCAAAAAACCGGTTCAACCACAATGGGCAATGGGCTTGCTGGTGGAGGAGCGGTAACAGGCATGCCCTGCTACCAGTAGTGTCGGCCTACCCCACTTAGCGCAAGCCTACCCTTGCGATGTACGCTAGCGCTTTAGGTTGTGCCCCATTGGGTTTGGCCAGCAAGCAGCCCGCGGCACCTCCTACTTGCTGCACCCAAATACAATTCGGGTGCTAACAATTCTTAGTTTGGGTTGTTGTATGCAAAAAAACCACCATCACCCAATGGCAAAGAAAGCGCTTTCGGTAGTAGCCGCCCTACTTATCATTTATGGCTTCAGCATCCTCCATCGCGACAGCTACTCTATGGAACGACTTGGGGGTATTCTTATTGGGGTGGGAACGCTCTACTTTATTGTGCTGCTGCTTAGGTCTAAAAATCCATCGGAAACGGATAGCGACAGGTAGAAGGGTACGGTGCCTACCAGAATATGGGGCATCGGCAAAGTTCAAAAACGTTAACAACAACAGGATGCCCATACGGTTACCAACCGTAAGCCTAACCTGCATCGAAGTACAACCAACCTCCGGCCTATCCGGTTGTTAAACAACGCTCCCAGGCAAACAGCTGCGTACTTGCTACGCTTGGTAGCACAAGGTATATAAACGAACTAGCCAGCAGCTGGTCTAAAGCACCAACAAGCTTTCCAAGGTGCAGCAGAGTAGCCTACAGGTGGGATTAAACGGTTTTATGCTTACCGCGCGCAGAATTCTTCAATCCCGCAGTCCCCCTTCTGGCAGGTGTCAAGCAGCATAACCAGCTACAAACTTTATAGCATAACACGGGGACTAATGCTATTTTGCGATTGCAGCTACCACAGAGCCGAGGCTACCTACTTTTATTCCTAATGTAGGCACAACCTACCAAAGGAACTATGCACAGGATGAAAGGCAAGCAATAGTCAAATATTGTTGAAGCATTGTTTTCACCAGCAGAACGATACCGGTTTACTTTACCACGATGGTTTCCTCGTCAAACAAAGGTGGCTCTTGACCTATTTCAATAAATAACGCCTTGCTCCTATTGTTATGATGTATCTCAAAATAGCGAGAACCACTATTACCCATGCCCCAACCGCTGCAGGTTGTACATATTGGTTCCGACGAACTCTTGGCTTCATATTCGCGAAGCGCTTTTCCTGTAGGCATCAACACATACCGGTCGACACCCTGCCTGGTCGATTTTATTTTGGTAAACGCGCAGCTCTCCTTGTCATTCCAACCCTTACTAGTTTTAAGGTATTCGAAAACATCTTCAATCTTTTGATTTTTAAGCTCAAAAACCTGAATTGCAAGACCAATTGCAACAGTCTTTCCATTTTCGATATTCTCAATAAAGGCACCCGGTAAGGTTTTGCTAATCCCCACCTGTAAAGCGTTGTTTCGTTGAGCCCAAAACTCGATTCCTGCACCCGAAACTTTTTCCCATTCAAATCCATCATAAGCCTTGCGTGAAGGCTTTTCGGACAGTACGGCCTTTTTAGGTTGAGCCCGCTCCTGCTTTTTTTCTGATGAATTCATACATCCCCAAAGTATTCCGATGAATCCAATGAGAATTAATACCTTAAAAACTTGCTTCCCGTTCATTTGTTCCTCCTTGCTTAATTTTGTCAAACAACTCAGCCTCCCTGTGTTAAAATAGGCAAAGCCAATCATGTATTACGAGGTTTACACCTGCTACAGCCGACAGCCAACACAACACTTACTATTCGACTTTGGTAGTACATGTGGCGTAATACCATAGGTGCAGAGTTGCTGCGATTTTGTTTGCTTTCCCATTTCTTGATCTTGAAAATTAGGGATAACAGTTGGCAACAGCAGACATCCCCAAACCGCCTACTCGAAGATAGCCTTAGAGCGAAGTGCCTCAACTACGGATGTTCCTATCCAGTAGATATCAGTATTCCCATTTTGTGGTGAATTGTGGTGTTGCTCCAACGTTTTTGCAGTTAGCACATCGATCTTTCGTCCATCCATTCGGCCAGACATAAAGAAGAGAAATCTCCCATCGGGCGATACCGATGCCGACCACTCCTTAGGGTTACGGCTATTTACCGTTGGCCCCATATTCATGGGCTTGCTCCACCTATCCTTCTCGTCCCTAAATACCAGGTAGTAGTCGGTTCCGCCAAAGCTATCAGGCATGCCAATAGCAGGTACAATAAGGTAGCTCTCGTCGGGCGAAACAAACGCATTGTAGCGCGCTTTACCCATATTGACGTTTACTCCCAACTTTTCGGGCTGCTGGTACACCCCATCTACATATCGACAGCGGTAGATGTACTCTTCCTTAACCGAAGTATCCATACGGGTAAAGTAAATGGTTCCCATGCGAGTAACCGATGGAAAGTATTCCGTGCTTTGACTATTCACCGGGACATCGAGACATTGAGGTTGCCCCCAACTTCCCTCCTTCTTTTCGGAAAACCAAATATTCTCATCCCCCTTTTGTGACGATCCAACGGGCTGATTCGATACAAAGTACAACCTAGCACCATCTGGCGATACCTGAGGTTCGATGTATCTATAGCTTGGATTGCGGCAAAAGCTTAACACTTCAGGGTCTGTCCACTTTCCATTTACCAAATTGGAGTGGAGGATAGCTGTATAGGTAAAACCTCCCACCTCACGACAAAAGAATAGCTCCTTTCCATCGGGGGTTATGGTAAGATCCCTTTCGTTCATGCCTGTAGACACAATACCTGGGGCAAAAAGAATGGCCGAATCAACAGGTGGGGTTTGTCCAAAGTAAAGACCTGTAGATGCCGATGCGCTACCAACCATCGGCTTGCTGGTACTACACGACCAAATGCAAAAAGGCAATAGTGCCACCAGCAGCATGGTGGCCATTAGATGCATTACCGATTCCTTGCCTCGTCGTTCATGCTTGATGGCAAACGATCCTTGATGTCCTTTACTTTTCATCGTTATATTTTACGTTACCTATACTTACAATTACCACTCGCTGTATTTGCGCGCAAAGCTGGCTAGATATTAAAAAATGTGCTATACGTAAGCACGCTACAGGCATGTCACCTCTTCGTTTTATCCCTGCCCTTTATACTTCCCTGAAACCCAAAAACAGCTTACCAATAAATAGTTGGGAGCAACAATAGGAACCCACCATTAATGCTAAGCACTACGTGCGGAAAGAAGTATTATTTATTGGCAATAGTTGTTTCTTTTTCGTTTTATAAATTCATTAGAACTGTTTCCATTTTTTCTATATGCATTACTCGTTTTTCATCACCATGCAATTCAAGGAACATTAGCAGTTTTTGTCTTTCTAATGCAGCTAAGGCAAATACTTTAATTTTATCATCAATCTTTCCTTTCAAAACAAGCTGCCCAAAAGCGGTTGCCCAAATAGCGTTATCTTGAATAATTACATTATCAAAGAAAATGTCTTTTACTTTCTCCTGAATGTCAGAACTGACTGTCAACATCAAATCTTGAAGAGGATAAAACGAGGTGTCAGAAAATCTCTCTTGTAAAAAATCTAGTGTTTTCAATCTAGAATTATCAATTTGGCTTTCATAATAGAAAGCAAATGTGTCATTCCCCTCATCGTTGCCAAATGGACTTGTTTCTTCAGTACAGTTCCAAAAAAATGGTTCATTCATCATTTTCTTGGAAATTGGACTTGCCTTTATACCCCATTCATCCTCAAAATCTCTAATTTCAATTAAGGTCGAAGCATCTTTAACCATTCTGCTAGACACAGCAACTTCTTGGTAACCTTTCTTTAGTTTAGATTTAATGAGCTTATCAACCTCTTTTAAGCATTCTTCTGAAGTTGAATACTTCTTTTCTTCAATCCTCCCTGCTGAACCTATTTTCCCAAAAAAAACTTGTAGCCTATTCTCTTCAAATATAATTTCCCAATACTTATCAGAGGAGTCATCAGTATATCTAAAATATTTTTCCATCATTTATTGTTTTAGGTGTGTTTCCTTCTTCAATAGTTGCCAACGGATGGCGGTATGAAAAGTTGCCGATTGCGGGCTTCAAACTTATCAAATTATTAAGAAGTTGAAGCGGGCTACACCCCTTAAATAACCTACTGAAGCGGCAATTTTTTATACCGCGTGTTGTACGTTCGTGCTTTACTATTTCTTT
>CAXYUU010000026.1:0-16937 GCA_964292015.1 uncultured Acetobacteroides sp. | reverse complement strand
AAAAAGATATATTTTTTCTTCATCATAGGGTTCCTTGTAGTTGTTGATATTTGTTATTCAAATAATCGTTTACGGCCGTCTCGATTTTCTTTTGGCTTTGGGCATCCGCATTGCTCTTGTTCAGCAGCTGCAGCAGGTATTGCTTTGGGTTGAACCGGAAGAATGTTGACCGCGAGCAGCAGCTCCTCGATGGAGCCATGTTCGACCATGTCGTCATCCACCTCGTCGAGGTTAGAACCGCCAAATACGCGAAGCATCAAGGCCTCCAATCCGGCGACACCGCTCTTGAGCAGCGCCATCCGACAAATATCCACCTTTAGGCAACCGATATGCACCACCTTACCAATGCTCAAAAAGGTAGCATCGGCGTGGCGCGACCAGCGCTTAAACCAAAGGGTAGGACGGTATGCCTGTTGGGTTCTGTTCATCGGGGTCAAAGATAGCTGTCGCGCGAATAGGCGCACACGTCAAAAGCATGTTATTAGGCAGCCATTTGATAGGTTGACGTTAAATATAGCTGGAATCGAAGCCAATCGGCACCGCGGGTAACAGGCGCTTTATACCTGGCGGTCAACCTCAACTGGTCGCATACAATCGCGATCCGCCAAAATTAATAGGCCAATACCGAAGTCGACAGATTTGCCTACCGGCGGGGCAACTGGCATCAGCCAACCACCTACTCCTCCTTTTCGAGCTCCTGCAGCATGGCCAGCACCTTACTCACCTTCTTGGGGTCGATTTCGCGCACCACCTGCTGCAGCTGCTTCACCTCGTTGGAGAGCATCAGGCGGCTAATCGGATGGCCTTCGTGGTTCACCTGACGCGCATCGGGTTCCCACTCCATTAGCTCGTTGGGCGTGCAGCGCAGCTCCCAGCAGAGCTTATCGAGCAGCTCAAAGCTGATAGTTTTAGGATCATTCCGTAACCGTCGGTAGCGACAGTCGGGCACTCCAATACTGCGCAAAAACTCTAGCGGGTGGCTGAATCCCCGCAGCTGAACCATTCGTTTAATATTTAAGCGTATCATAAGCGTAACGTATTGCTGTTCTGCCCCAAGTTAGAAATAAATAGCGAAATGGCATACCCAATTTTACCACAAGCTGTCTCCAATTTATCAAGATGATGCTGCTTTTATACAATCGGATGTATAAATTATACCTCCATATGCTACATTTATACCAACGATAGTTATAATCATTCAATCTTCGATATGTTTTATACATATTATGGTATTATTTATACCTTTCAATGTATTATTTATACCATCCTTGATATAATTCATGCCAAGTAAAGTATAATTCATACTAACCGTGGTATATTTTATACCATCCTTGGTATATTTTTAACCATTTACAAATAATCACATTCCAACCATCCCCCAAACAAAAAGGGGTAGCACCTGTAGTGCTACCCCAAACATTCTTTATTAACAGGTATTGTCCTAGCAGCCGAAGCTGTTAGCCCCCTGAAACGCTTTTCCATCGGCGGTATACATAAGCATCATGTGCTTGGTACCGTTCTTTACAATAAGAACGTACACTCCGGGGATATCCTTCATGGCAACGGCTCTAATTCCGAGTACGGTCCAGGTAGCATAGTCGCTTGCCTTAACGGCATCCTGTATTGGTTTTGGAAGCCCCTCGAAGGTAAGCTCGCTGATGTCCATTAGCAGCACGTACTTGCGGCTAAAGTACAGGTCGTGTGCAGTGGCACCGTCCTTTACCTGAACCCAGTAGCCCCATGGACCCTGCATCACCTCGTTGGTTACGCCAGCCGGGTAAAGCTTTAGAACGATGGCCTTAAGGGTGTCGGGAAGTACGTTGGGATAGTCCTTACAGTCGGGATAGTTCTTATTCTTCTCCTTAACCTTTAGCAGCGTACCCTTTGCATCGAAGTATAGGAATACGTTATTCTCACCCGTTTTCGAGAGTTCGAACTTGAAGTGCTCGGTGCCGTCTGCCTTTTTCAGGCTAACAATCTTTACAATGGTCCACGAGCCATACTCGCTAGCCGTAAAAGCGGTCTTAACGGCGGCAGGTAGCTGTTCGGAGGTGTACTCAATTTCGGTCATCTCCCACTTACCCTTACCCGAATACCAGGCCGTACACTTGTGGCTATCGCCTGTAGTTGCCTTGGTGGTAGAGTTTAGCGTAAACGAGGCCACCTGAAAACCATCTACCCCGCTCCAGCTAACGTTGGTTGCCGTTGGAAACTGCGCCCCAAATGCAGCCTTTACCGCCACTTCCGAAACTTGAGGGTTACTTGCAGACGATACATCTTCGCTTTTGCTACACGATGCCATCGCCACTGCTGCAAAAGCTGCAGCCCAAAGAATTGTTGCCTTCATTTTCATATCTACGATTTAAAAAGTTGTACAGATAAAATGCTGATAGGTAGGGTTGCCAATAGTGTGCCAAAATTCGAGAGAAGAAAAAAACCGTGTGTTTTAAACGGATTTTGCCACATCGTTTTGCCCAAGGGCTTTAACAAATGTGGAAAGAATTCCCAACTCGTGGAAAATATGGGAAAGGCCGCTAGCCGATACAGGTAAAGCCATCGGAATATCGCTAAAAAGGAGAAGCCCACGCTAGGCATAGGCTTCTGATTAAAGCTGCTGATCCCCTAAAATAACAAAAGACTACTTTTTGGGCTTGCAGAACCTGCATTTGCGCTTTCGGTTGTCGAACCGATGTTCAAATTACCAAAACCGTGCCACGCTTAATCATCCCAGCTGAATACAAGTGGCTTACTAACGCATCTTAACGGATAAACCATCGATAGTAATGCGGGTAGCTCATCGTAATGAACCGAAAAATCCCGCTCCTCACCTGTAGCAATCGTTGGTATGATCCCCATAAAAAAAGCCGTCGAAATAGATATCGCGACAGCTGGCAGAAGGTTGGTAGGTCGAATAACCCGATCTTGCTACTTCACCTTGTAGGTCGACACATGCAGCTGGTTATTGTAGTAGATATCGTCAGTCGCATCAGCCTCATCGTTGAGCTCGTAGCTAACCTCCCTTTCAACAACAACCTTAGAGTAAGCAGGAGGAAGGGTAGCCGCAACAACCCAAACACCACCTCTTGGATATACATATCGGGCACGAACGTTATCCCAATAAAAATTACACCTAGGAAAGTACACCCACCGATGGGTAAACACCACCCGCTTCGCCCAGTGTGGACGGTAGCGTATCACCGTTCGTGGATGAATTGGCCGCTGGTGTTTTACCACTACGCACCTCGGATGTTGGTGTGCCCTAACAATCCTAACGTGCTGAGCACTTACCGTAAGGCTAAACATAGTATAAAGAACCAGTATCGGTATGAGTTTAACCATTTTGCTTTTCATTACTCCTTATTTTGTTTAAGCCTAGTACAACCAAACCATAAACAACCCTAACTATTTAGTACAAAATGGGGAAAATGGGTGCCCTATACGGGAAGAGCACGGTAACTTTAGGAGGAAGTAAACGATGCTAAAATGGCGAAAGCCCACATGGAGTAGCGGGTATATAAAAGAAGTAAAGGAAGGAATCCTTCACAGGCCTCCTTCCTTTGCAGCTGAATAACATAATTACAATCTCATACGAAAAATAACGTATTTGCTTATAGTACTAAACAACGAAGGTTGAGCTTAGTTGTTTATTTCAGCATTATCTTTTTCGATACCCCCAAAAGTATAGCACCCTAAACGAAATCAAATCCCGCTGTGGCATATCGCTCAACCTTCTAACATTGTCCAGGTAGCCAATCGGCTTCATCAGTTGGAAATCGTCGAAGCTTTTACGGTACAGTAGCGACAGCTGGCTTCCAGGGGCAAAGGTCCATGCAAAGCTCATTTCAACACTTGCCGCGGTATAGTTGATGTCTCGATTCTGCAAAAAGTCAATTCCATCTACCCATCCATTCTCTTTCAAGTGGTAAAACTGCCTGTAGCGTACGCATGTCCAGTTGTATCGGGCGCGTATGTTGGTAAAGGCATTTTTCGAAATGATGTAATTCATTTCAGCCGACTGCTCATAATTTTTAATATCTCGTCGCCCAAATACGGGAACACCCGTAACGGCATCGTTCTCGACATAGCCAATGGCGTTTTGGTTAAAGGTGCCAAAGAAGCCGACGGTAGTGGAAAGCCTATCGCCAAAACGAAGGCTCGGATTAAGCTGCAGGTAAAGCGCGCTCTTATCGTACTTTTCGGCAACCCAGTAGCCCACCATCATGCGGCTAATCGACAGCCGCTTTCGCGTGTCGGTATTAAAGTTTAACCCAGTCCAAATGGCCCGAGGCTCGGCATACTTGTAGCCCGCCTGCCGCGGTTCGAAGTAGTCGTACTTTGGCTGTGGGGTAATCGAGGTTTCGAGGTCGAAGTGGAACTCGTTGTTAAACGTCATCCCTCCCGAAATGGTAAACTCGTTGCGCGAATAGCGGGTTGGCTTATACAGCAGCTCGTTTGTAAAGAAAAGCGACAACCGTCTATACTTCGTGTTATTCCTTTGTTCGTACGACATATACTCGACCCTACCGTAGTTGACAATTCGGTTATTTTGATCGATATACCCCAAACATGACGGGTTGTAGGTATCCTGATAGACGGTATTCGAGAGTTCGAGGCGCAGCTTACCCGACGTTTTTAACGCACTTACCTGGTAGGCAAAACCATCGTTACTCACCTTACCCGAATCGGCCTGCAGGGCGTACTGCACCGCACCCTTAAGCGCATACGATTGTGACCTATTGGCCAAGTAAAAATCGATAGCCGAAGTATTTGCTGTAAAACGGTTAGCAGGCAGCAGCATATTCCCGTTAATAACCGAAAAGTACGAGCTGTTTTTTATGGGGATGTCGACCACGCTTACGTTGTAGTTGGTAAGAGGCTGTACGTTCACCTCGCGGGTTTCTCCCGTTACGCTATTCCTTACCTTGGCATAGGCATCGCCAGTTACGGCATTTAAAAAGCCGACACCTAGGCCATCCTTGGTTCTTCCCGATATTTTAGTTGCATTAATGATGGATGTTGAAGCAGGCATTTCACCTACCTCTTCGTTGGCTTGCAAACCTTGTGATGCCTTCCATCCGTACATTGGCGCCGAACCAATACGACGCGAGTAGAATATTCCACCTCGAGAAAAGAGCTCCGACCCCTCGGTAAAGAACTGACGGTTCTCCCCAAAACGCTGCTCCACCGTAGTGAGGTTAAGCTGCACATCGTCGGAACGAACCTGGCTAAAGTCGGGGATTACCATCATGTCGAGCGTAAAGCCATCGGAAATGCCGTAGCGTAAATCGAGCCCACCCTTAAAGGTGTTCGTCGTTCCCCGGTGGTTGCGCTCGGTGGCAACCGAGAGGTAGGGCGTAAGCGAGAGGCGGAAGGGCATGCTCAAGCGATTCAAGCCTGTAAGATTCGCCTCCTGATTATTAATTCCTTCGATATTAACATCTACCGGATTGTAGGTATCCCACTGGTTATTTCGCTTGGTTAAGCGCCAGGTATTAAATCCCCAAATACTATTTTTTGCCGAGAACCGCAGCTGGGTTAGCGGTATCTCCATCTCTACCGACCACCCCCAGTCGTAAATTTTGGTTGCGCTGTACCATACGGCATTCCAGGTTCTGTCGTAAACCTTACCCACCACTTTTTGATCGGATTGAACCCCAGCCGGAGAAACCCAAAAGTAGTACGAGGTAACCCCATCATTGTAGGGGTTAAAACCTATCGAAAATAGATCACATATCGGATCGTCGAACGAATCGCGTGGAGCGAGCTGCTTGGCAATTTTGCTGGCAGTGCTATCTACCATTCGAGCATAAACATAAATCGAAGCGTTATCGTACATCAGCCTCACCTCGGTAACCTGCTTGGCAGGTCGGAGGCTCACCGGCATGTTCTCGATAAAATTAGCAAGCGGTATCGCCTTAGCCCAAACGCTATCGGTAAGATCCCCATCTATTTTAGGCTTACTTGACGTGTACACTATATCGGCTATTCGTCGAGCCTGTTGCGACCGTCCAGAATAGGGCAATAGCGCGAATGCCGCAAGAATAAAGTAAAAACCGACCTGCAAATAATTCATGATTCTTCACGTTGTTAGTCGAATCGAACACCTGTACTGCTTCTCAAAATATCGAAAGGGGAGTGTTCGTTCCAGTTAAGATTTCCTGAACCAAATATATTCTGCGATTTTTAGATAATTTTAAGCCTTATTTAGACAAAGCAGCAGACTAAACGAAGAGTACCGAAAATGATTTAAACGCTATTTAAAGGAAATAACGAACCGTTAGTCAGTCACAATGCGCGATTTGCATAAATACCCGCATAAAAAGACTAACTAGCCTGTAAATGTGCCCCTTCAAGTTTTATCTTTATCGAATCAACCAGCTATGAACTACATGAGCCTTTACGATATTACGGGAAACAAAACAATCAACACACTTTTGAATATCCGATGGGTACGCCACCTGCTATACTGGTGCGTAACCATTTGCTTTTTCACTTTTTTCTGGGGGTCTGACAAGAACTGCTACGATGTGGTCTTTTTTAACGAGCTGCTGCTGCTTCCTCCCAAGCTAATAGCCGTGTACACCGTTCTGCTTGTACTGGTTCCCCGGCTTCTTTTCAGGAAGAAGATATTCCTCTTCACGCTTTTCACCATTGCCGTTATGATTGTTTGCGGCATGCTACTCCTTATCGACCAGTACATCGTTACCACCTATGTACTCGACCTATTTACAACTTCGCCCATTTACTTTAACCGGTTTAAAACGCTATCGGCTATAATAGACATCAACACGGTACTCATCATTCCGCTAGTAATAAAGATTGTAGAGCATGGCTTCCGCAACATGCAAAAGAGCGAACAACTCGAAAAGGAGAAGCTCGAAACCGAGCTGAAGTTTCTCAAAACGCAGATCCACCCCCACTTTTTCTTCAACACGCTAAACAACCTTTACTCGCTGGTACTACGCAAGTCGGAAAAGGCTCCCGAAGTAGTGCTCATGCTCTCCGATTTAATGCGCTACGTGCTCTACGATTCCAACGTTCCCAAGGTTTCGCTAGATAAGGAGCTAAAGCATATCGGCAACTACATCAACCTCGAAAAGCTACGACTACCAGCCAATGCCGAAATTCGATTTACCGTTAACGGCAATACCGCAGCAATGTCAATAGAACCAATGCTGCTTATCCCCATCATAGAAAACTGCTTTAAGCATGTTAACACCACATCCGACAACCAGTGCTGGATTCATGTAGACATTAGCGTAGACACAAACCAGCTCATCCTCATCACCGAAAATAGCATTGACGAGCAGAACAACATGAACGATGACGGAAGACAAGGAGTCGGGCTTCGGAATGTGGAGCGCAGACTAGAACTCCTATACCCAAACAGCTACGAGCTTAAGGGAATTTCGGATGGATTTTCGTACCTATGTAAGCTAAAGATACAGCACTGCTAACATGTACAAAACCAGAACTAAATAAACGCGAACTTAACTTTATAACAATGAAAATTAGCTGCCTTATTGTTGATGACGAGCCATTAGCCAGCGATATTATTGAGGAATACCTCTCGCGAATGGATGGTTACGAAGTGGTTGCCAAATGCAGTAATGCCTTACAAGCGTTTAGCATTATCTCACAGAATAAAATCGACCTGCTATTTTTAGATATTCAAATGCCTAAGCTTACGGGCATCGAGTTCCTAAAATCGCTCCATAATCCACCTAAGGTAATCTTTACGACAGCCTACACCGAGTATGCTCTCGATGGTTACGACCTCGATGTGGTAGACTACCTGCTAAAGCCTATTTCCTTCGAACGCTTCCTTCGTGCCATCGATAAAGCCTCGAAGCTGCTCGTTGCAACATCAACTTCACCTGCCACATACAGCCAGCCGACACCTGTTTCGGAGCCATACATCTACGTTCGTGAGGACAAGATCACCCAAAAGATTTTCCTCTCCGAGATACTCTACATCGAAAGTCAAGGCAACTACGTGAAGATAGTTTGTACGGATCGCGAAATAACCTCCTACTCCTCCATCTCACTTATAGAGGAGAAACTTCCTGAAACAAAATTCCTACGGGTTCATCGTAGCTTTATTGTGGCGAACGATAAAATCACCGCCTTTTCGGGCACGACCATACTGATTGGAAAGCACCAAATCCCAATAGGTCGCAGCTATAAAACACTTGTAGAACAGAAATTAAACGCAGAGTAGAAGGCTAGATAATATTTTCATCAAATCCTCGACGATCCATTTTACCCCACTCGCGCTTACCACGTATAAAGTAGTCGAAATTACCCTTTAGCGTCCAGTACAGGTTAAGCGGATGGTAGAAAAATGGCTCCACCATTGCAATAAGCATAAGCTTAATCAAATCGATCTTCTTATTGTAGTGGTGGTAAACTAGCTCTTCCGACAGAATAGAAAGCAGCGTTACCATCATAAAGTACGAGTAGACCAAGGTAAATAGTAGCACGAAGTATGGTATGTTAAAGTACCCAATGTAAATAGAATAGAGAAAGTATCCGTAACCAAACACCTCGATTGGAGCAAGTAGCCACTCAAAGAAAACGGCATAGGGGAAGCTTATCATACCTACAATCCCATACTTCGGGTTAAAAAACATACGCCGATGCTCTATAATCGATTCAATAAAACCCCTGCTCCATCGATTACGCTGGCGACTAAGCACTCTGGCCGAATTGGGAACCTCGGTCCAGCAAAGTGGATCGGGAATAAAGCCAATGGTATACTTTTGTTTAGCCACCTCACGCATGTACTTATGAAGCTTTAGCACCAGCTCCATATCCTCACCAACAATACCTGGCGTGTAGCCACCTGCCTTTACAAGTATCTCCTTGTCGAACATTCCTAACGCACCCGAAATAAGAAGCAAGCTATGCATATGCGCCCAGCCCATACGAGTTAGCGTAAACACCCTAAAGTATTCGAGCACCTGAAAACGCTCCAGCCAACCGTTGGGCAGGTTTACATGGGTTACCTTACCACTCTTTACGTCACAATTATTCACAACCCGAATTACTCCACCAACGGCAACTACCCTCCGCTTTTTCTCTTCGAGGAAAGGTCGAACCATCTTCAGAAGCCCATCTGGCTCAATAATACAGTCCACATCAATACAAAGCACCAGCTTTTTTGAAGACTGGTTAATTCCAGAATTTAAAGCATCGGCCTTACCCCCATTTTCCTTATCGACAACAATAAGATGGCTGTATGCCAAGTTCCTCGACTTGTAAACGCCACGTATATTTTGTGTTGGAATTTCATCAACCTGAATATTTCGAACTCTAGATAGGTTAAATGCTTCGATAAGCTTTTCCAACGAATCATCTTTACTACCATCGTTTACAATGATAATCTCAAAATCCGAGTAGCTTAGCGAAAGTATCGATCGAACGTTTTCTACGATCGTAAGACCCTCGTTGTATGCGGGAGCAATAATTGAAATACCAGGAAGGTACTTCGATGATATCAGATCGTCTACCGATTGGTACCGATTTTTTAGCTGATGCTTACGCATGGCTATTACCGAAACAATAGCCAGTATGGCATACGAAAATACAACAATGAGCAGTATTACCATGAATACTATCTCGACTATATGGTTGATTTCAACAAAAGATATGCTCATTTCTTTATCGATTTAGCGTTCAAATCTAACAATCCCTGCACCTGACTTTTTTGAGGTTCATCGTATAGGTTGACAATAATCTCCGGCTTAGAAATAATACCACACATCATTCTTAGAATAGCCTTACGCACCTCCTGGTTAGTTTCCGTAACAAGATAATCTTTTGCCCAAAGAAGGGAATCTTCGGTAAAGTATGGCTTTATAGCACTTACAAGTTCGAGCTTATTACGATCTGGCGCATTTTTTATTGCTTCTACTAGATGCCTTTCAAAGTCGATATAGTCTAAAGTCATTAGCGTACGAATGGCGGTAAACGCAACCTTGATGTTGGGATGAACAAGGAGCTGCTTTACCCTTTCAATATGCTCGTCGAGGGCAAACTCGTTGACAAGGTTAAGCCCCAAAATCAAAACGCCATCGTTTTTAGAATCAAGCAAAAAACCATAATTCCGTACCGAAACATTTTGCAACTTTATTGCCGAAACTACCTTATTTGAGGTGAATTCGGTAATCAGCTCAGGCGAGTTATATAGGAAATCGAGTACGAAATCAATTTGATTTAGCTTTATAAGCCCTATAAGGGCTTCAAAGCGAATATACTGATTTCGACTTTTGAGCTTTTCCTTGAGCATCGGAGCCGAGCTGGAATCGTTAAAGGACGATAGCATTTTTATTGCCCAAAATACCTTTTTATTACTCCACGATGTCAGATTTGCACGCACAAAGTCGTTCAACTTCAGGTCGAAGTACAGGTCGTGTGTTCGAAGTTTTAGCTCCCCTTTAAAGTTAACGTTGAACATATTCAACGTATTGATAAAGGTCTCCTTCGAAAATCGGTTGTAGAGCATTCTGCGGAGAATGCTTAACGAGTTGTAACGAACCTGCTTATCGCCATAGATATAGTCGAGGATACTACCGTAGAAGTTACCGTAGTATATCTTCTGCACTATTTTAAACCCTATTCGGCGTGTTCTGGAGGCGAGGCTTATAAGAAAGAAAACCATCACCAGCAGCTGGCTAAAGTAGATCATGTACAAGAAGTACTTCGTGTACGATGGAAATCTGAAGTTTGCTGCTATGTAGCCTATTACCCCATTAACGCTCAGCTGAAAATGAAAGTAGGTTGCAATGATAAACGCAAAAAACAAAAGCACCGAAACGGAGTAAAGTACCAGCAACGAATAGTTGGAGATAATGTACTTCTTACTATTCTTATTTGCAGCAATTATTATAACGGCATAGGCAATTGCCAGAATGGTAACCAGCTTGTAGAAGAAGAATAAGATTGGGAAAGCAAAAGATAAGCTGACACCATATACGGTATAAAGCCCAAATGCCAACACGCTAAAAAGCACAAAAACAGCCAACGAGATAAAGACATCTCGGTTTAAGACCAGTATTTTACCTATTTTACTTTCGCCCATAGCATTCCATTTTTTTATTCTATCTTACTTCTTAACGATCGTAGCCTTTACCAGTAGAGAGTCGGGCATGAGCTTGTTATTGGAACAGACAAACGCGCTTACGTTCTTTATCAGATTAAGCTTCCCCGTCATTTCGCTTAACAACTTTGGATTTACGGCATCAACTAAACCTAGGTTAGGCGTTATGGTATACAGCTTACCCATGGCAATATAGTTGAGCCCATCGAGGTAGCACGTATGCTCATTCTTATTTTCCATAAACGACACCTGGTGAATATTGCGAAAATGACGAGCCGTATCTAATCCCGCACCTACCCAATGCACCAAATTAGGGAATTGCATTTTCGACTTATTACGTAGCAATGCGATAAGACTTGGGGCAACATCAAAGTGGGTTGACACAGAGCTGAACCGACCCGTACGTATTAGCATTGGCGAATAGATCAAAAAAGGAACCCTAAACCGATCTAATTGAGTACCTATAGGAATTTCAGGCATTCTATGGTCGCCTGTTATTACAAATATGGTATTCTTAAACGATGGCAACTTTGCGTACCTTTTAAAGAATTGCCTCAACGATTCGTCGAAATACAGCACGGTAGAAATTTGCTGAACATAGCTCGCAACAAATTTTTTCCGATTGCTTGGGATTGACGAATTATTCAGTATTTGTTTAAACAACTTTACGTACGCTGGTTGATTCTTAACCATAAACGGATCGTGCATCGAAAGCGTCATGGCCACAGTAACGGTAGGTGTTAGCGTATCGGCCCCCTTTAAATTGGCCACTTTTGCAAGAATATCCTTGTCGCCATACCCCCAGCTAAAACCTTGATTATTGGGCGGCATCTTTTCGTATCCTGATCCAAAGTTGCTTATATCGACAACCTTACTAACATGCTGCCTTTCGAAGAATTGCCGCATATTATCGAACTTCGCATCGCCTCCGTACACAAAATTCGATTTATAGCCATACTTCTGAAGCATCGTAATGATTGAGGTGTGCTCGGGCATATCCGCTTTCAGCTCCATGAAGCCACGGTTTACAAGAGGCAACGATCCCAATACAGAGGGAAATACGCCAAATGTTCGCCCAGCGGTACTCAGGAAATTCTCGAAGTACAACCCCTTACGCGAAAGCGAATCGAGGAAAGGGGTATAGCTACCCAGCTCGGCACCTTCGCCGCTGTACGCCCGACCTAAACTTTCAACAAAAATGAAAACTATGTTAGGGTAAACCGATGTAGTATCGAAGAAGGGGCTAAGCACATCGAAGGTTTTATCCGTACGAAGCATTGGATACTCCTTACTTACGAAATCGGAGCTTGCGAACATGGCCGATGGAACATTATTAAAGTTGCCCTTTTGGGCATTCTTCATTTGCTCAACTTCGGCAATGTAGTCGAAGGCTTTATGCGTAAAGTATCCAAACTTATTGGTGGCTAAATATGCTCCAAAGCCAGACTTAAACGAGGTTGCATTGGCAATAGAGTATCCAGAGGTAAGAAAGACAACGGCCACAAGCGGGTAAAATACGTAGTAGGCCCTATTGGGCATTTTTATCCTCGCGATGTAATGCAGCAGCACCACAAAAATTAACGGAAAGACAACAAAAGGAATCAGGTTAACCAACGTAAACGAGCTGGTAGATTGCAATGTCTCTTTTACATCGCTCATCGAATAGCCGAACACATCGGATCCAAGCATCACCTTTGTAGTGGCAAAGTACACCATCAGCAACAGGTTAACCGTTACAATAAGTATCCCTGAAGCAATAAAAAAATGCTGCGCCATCTTTATACGCAGCAGCGTAATGAGCAAGAAGGGCAAAAATAAAATACCTGCAACTTTTAGTACAAAGTAGGTATCAAAAACTAGCCCTAACAGATTATCCCCCATCAATCCAGATGGAAAAGAGAAGGCATGTGACAGCACAAATACATCAAACAGCCGCATTAACCAAAACGTGGCCAGCAAAGCCATCACATTATTTAGGTAGCGAAACGAAGCTATGGTAAGCTTGTCGATGTTGGGAATGGTAATCTTTGCCATCGGGTAGGGCTTTAAAACGCTTTTGAAACTGTAAGATCGATGCTGGTTTGGGTGCGGTAAGTTCCTTTAATAACTTCGTCGCGTGAAAGGCTGAGCTTCGACGAAACCACCCACAAATCGGCCAGCTTCTGGCTGTAGGTTGCCTTGATACCGTACGACTTTAACCGTTTGAGGTAGGAGTAGTCGATATTTTGATGGTCGAAATCGGGTGCCGTTCCGAAGCTACCCTCCAATCCCACGTACGAATCGGGATCGCTAAAATAGCGACGAGTGGTGAGCCTAAACGAGTAGGAAACATCGCCCTGCTTAAAGCGCAGCTGTGGGCGAAGCGAGAACCAGTAGCTGCTGTAGTACTTACCTACACTACCGGTGTAGAGAATAATATCGGAGGGGGCAAATCGCATGTAGCGAAACCCTAACGAAGCCTCAAAGGCCTTTGGTAGCTTTTGAAAATACTCGTAGCCGCAGCGAAAATCGGGAAATACCGACGAGGAGGAAAATCCAACATTGCCATACGAGTAGCCACCTTTCCATAGCGAAAGGTAGGTGTCGGCCTCAACCTGATATCCTGTTGTATTAAACCTATTGGCATAGTTTACGCGTCCAATAACCGATCCGATAGACAGCTGACGGCTATACTGTAGGTACGAGGAGTACCAGGTGCTGGTGTTATCGCTAAAGAAGTCGGCCGACCCGTTTACCGACAGGGTATTTTTCCGATTCGAATTCTTTATGACCACCAGCATATCGCGCGCCTCAAACATGTTGGGCTGCCTGCTAAGTACCTGTTCGAGCACCGTTGAAGCCTCCCTATTCCGATCGAGGTAGCTGAGCATTTTTGCCTTTTTGAGCTGCAGATCCATCTCCTCGGGATGATTCTCGATCCCTCGATTTAAAACATCGAGTGCAGCCGCATAGCTACCCGACCAAAACTCCACGTTGTAGTGGGCGTTGGTAAGCTCTAAGCTGGTGGGCCTAGCCTTTTCCAGCTCCACAAACTCCTTCCTTGCCTCGTCATACTGCCCATTCCACGAGTAAAGTAACCCGAGGTAAAACCGCACATCGCCGTCGTCACCCTTACTCAAAATATCGCGTAGTACTTGCTGTGCCTGGTCATACTTCTTCTCCTTTGCCAACGCTTTTGCCTGATCGAAAAGGTCCGAGGTACGTTGAGCATGTAGCATAGATGCTAGCAGTAGAAACAGAACGATAAAAACAGGAATAACTTTCAGCTTGCTAATCATTGCTCTATATTTTGATATTTCACAATCAGTCGTATCAGCTCATCGGGATCTAGTGGCTTTTCTAAAAAATCGGTAGCGCCAATTTCCTTTGCCTTTTGCATGTTGGTAGACTGTCCCAAAAATGAAATTATAATTACCGGGATGGTCAGCCCCATTTCGTGGCGTACCATGCTTAACAGCTCCAACCCGTTGGTGTGTGGCATCAGAATATCCGAAATAATCATATCAAAGCTCTGGCATTTTAAAATCTGAGCACCCCTTCGCCCATCACGGGCAACCATAATGTCGTAACCCTCGAGCTTTAGCCTGTACTCTAATGCCTTCAGCGTTACCTCGTCATCTTCAACAACCAATATTTTCATCCGAAAAAATTTTTATCGGGTTGCGTTTGCCCCCATCTATAGCTCTATTCGTGCATATTTGCCACTGCAAGTGGTGTAAGAAGCCTATTTCGCCTGCTGAATAAAAGCAGCTTAAGCCTTGCTTCTAATCGCAAATCAAGGGATAAACACTAGTTTATTAAAAGATGTTTAATAAGTTTCATTCTTTTATTGTAAATAGCGCCTGCAACCCTTTAAAATACTAGTAATGACGGGAAGATGTCCTTGGGCTACAAACGACGAGCTGTACGTTTCGTACCACGACAACGAGTGGGGAGTGCCGGTATACGACGACCGCATGCACTTCGAGTTTCTAACCCTCGAGAGCGCACAGGCGGGCTTAAGCTGGATTACCATACTGCGCCGCCGCGAGGGGTACCGACGAGCCTTTGCCGATTTCGATCCGCAGGTGGTGGCCACCTTCGACGAGGCAAAAGTTGAGGAGCTGATGCTGGATACGGGCATCATCCGAAATAGGAGAAAGATAGAGGCGGCCGTGAATAACGCCCGTCGGTTTATGGAGGTACAGCAGGAGTTTGGGTCGTTTACCCGCTACATATGGAGCTTTGTGGGCGGGCTGCCAATGGTTAACCACTTTACCGAGCTCAGCCAGCTGCCGGCGCTAACGCCCGAATCGGAACGGTTGAGCAAGGATCTGAAAAAGCGCGGCTTTAAGTTTGTTGGCCCCACCACGGTGTACGCCCACCTGCAGGCTGCCGGACTGGTAAACGACCACCTGGTAACCTGCGACCGCCATCGCCAGGTGCAGGAGTTAGCTCGTTCTATAGAGTAGCTGACTGAATATATTTGTCCGTCTAAAATCTACCAATCAAACCACCTTGTGGTAGCGAAGCCACGCCCACAGAAAGCGCATCGAAGAAAGCAGCAGCGGAATACCCATGCCTACGTAAAAGGTAAAGAGGTAATCCTTGTTGATAAAGTTCAGGTGACGAAGCGCGATTCCGAGGGTAATCATCCCGCCCATCATCAGGTAGCTGGTAAAGTTGAAGAACGAGAAGATGCAGGGGCGCACCACCTCGATGGCCCTTATGCGGTTGATGTGCTTAAGCGAGATGCGCATAAACATCAACCAAAAAAAGGCAACGCCAAAAACCACCGCACCAGCTAGGCGCAACGCCAGCATGTCGGAATGCCCCAACAGGTAGCTAAGCCCCTTAAACAGCAGCATGCATCCGGCAAATGCCCACACCGCTGCGGCTACCAGCAGCAGGTAGCGCTTAGGAACGGCCGGTTTAAACCTGCTGGCCAACGTCTTGTTTCCCATTTTTCGATTGGTATTTAGGCTACAAAGTAAGACAAAAATAAATTTCGCAACGATCTGATGGCAAAATGGCCAGCCGATACGCTGCCATTGGGTATTTCCACTATTTTTGGGATCTAATTCTGCACAACATGAACCTACTCGACATCGTCATTATAGCCCTGCTTGCATGGGGCGCCATTGCCGGCTACATCAAGGGATTTCTGACCCAGCTCATCAGCTTTGGCGCGGTGTTCTTGGGCATCTACCTGGCGTTTCTATTCTCCGACTGGATTGCCATTTTTGTGAGCGAGCACTTTAAGGTGAGCGCCCGCTGGAGCATTGTGGTGGCCTCGTTCATCATCTTTGTGGGGGTGTTTATCCTGCTGCACCTGCTCAGCCGCCTCATCAGCCAGGCGTTTAAGGACACCTCGGCGGGTACCGCCAACCGCATTATGGGGATGGCCTTTGGCCTATTCAAGAGCTTCCTGCTGGTTTGCGCCGTACTTTGGTTGCTCTCGGCCCTTAACGGTATCGCCAAGGTTATTCCCGAAGACCTCACGGCCAGCTCCAAGCTTTTCGGCATGTGGAAGATTGTGCCCTGGCTATTCCCGTATGTTAAGGGGCTTTTCTAGCGACAGGAGTATCACGACACACGTATCACGTATCACGCATCACGAAGGTCGAATAAAAAAACGTTGCCTAGACTTTCAAGTCTCGGCTTACGCACCAATACTCGATACTTCTCTGCTGCTAGCCAGCTGTGCTATTCAACCACGTTGTGGTTGCTTACTGCGCCGTTCCGCTTCCCCGGGTTTCACTCGGGGCTAATCAATTTGAAGCCCCTTCCGGCTTTGTGGGGCAAAAAAATAACGAATATCTACAGTCAGATAATTACCTGAAATATCGGTTTCGAA